>NZ_JBSYVT010000015.1:0-91008 GCF_054112845.1 Acinetobacter sp. NigerLNRRAM0016 | reverse complement strand
GTCTAGCTGTATTGACAGTTTTTGCGTCAGGCGAAGGAAAAGATGTATGCAAAGATGATGCTGCAAAAATTGCAATCGAAGTCGATAATACGAATATGCAAAGTTATAATGAAGAAATAACAGCATGGAAAATAGCGCATCAAAAAAATAAAGGTGAACGTCCGATTAGTCCTCAATCTATTTTTGTAAGAGCAACCACCCAAGGTGTATTAAAGCATATGAGTATTAGCCCTTCTTCGAGTTTTATTTGGAGCACGGGCGAAGGCGGTTATTTGTTTGGCGGTTATTCTTTACAAAGTGATACGAAATCAGATGCTTTAAGCACATTAACAGATTTAGTTGATCGAGGATCAGTAACTACAAATTTAGGGGGTGATGATAATACTCTTGTTATGAATAAACGCTTTTGTTTGGATATAGCGGTTCAAGACGTCGTTGCACGACCATCTCTTGAAAATGAAATGTGTAAAAAACAAGGTTTTTTTGCAAGATTTTTATTTGCTGCACCTGAATCATTGCCTTTTAAGGAAATCACAAAAAATAATCGTAAATTAAAGTCTTATGATGATAATGATATAAATATGTATTGGAGCTTATGTCGGGAACTGCTTGACCCAATAAATTTAGCTATTGATACAGCTAAAAGACAAGTTATTATGAAAAATGACGAAGCTGATGATATTCATATTGAATATGAAAATTATATTAATTTTGAATCTCAAAAAGATGGTTTATATTATTCTATTCAAGCAAATGCAAAACGAACAAAACAATATGTTTTAAGAGTTGCGGCTATTCTTTCTTTTTTTGAATCTAAAAATATAATTGATGCCAAAATCATGAGAAATGCTATTGATATATGTAAGTATTCTCTAAATCAATGGCTAATATATTATAATAAGGGTGAAAAAACAGATAGTGAAATACTATTCTCTTGGATTAAAGAGCAATATGAACGTGGAAATAAAGTAATTTTAAAATCTAGCATTAATCAAAATGTTAGGAAAGTAAAAACTGCTCAATTAAGAGATGCAGCCCTAAAATACTTAATCGAAGCTGACTATATCAATATTGAAGAAATCGGAAAAAAAGAATATATCTCATTGACTAATAAAGCTCTTGAGAACATCTAAATTGCCTAAAACAACTAAAATATATACATGGTAAGGCTTTGACCGTAGATTGTGATATCTAATGAAGTCTAAATTGTCTAATCCTCAATTTGAGCTTAGACAATTTAGATCATGTTAGACCATAGAATTCAGAATGCAAAACTAGAATAGATATAGCGCCAATAAGATTTTAGACAAATAGATCACGTCGCTCTAAGATGCTAAATCATTTTCATCTTTCAACATATCAAGAATAAATAATTTTAATTGAGATACCTTAACTTTGTCAGAAGTCAAAGTATTTAAATTATCGATGACATCAAATTGCTCAGTATCAAAATTAAAATGCTGATCATTTATTAATGCATCCAAATAATCTGCCCAAATTTGCATCATTTTAGTTCTTTGTTTCAAATAAAGAGCTTTATTATAAACACCTTCAACTCCACCAATAGCATGAGCTAAGGCAGTCTCAACATATTCTTTTCTAAAGCCTTTTTCTCTCAGAGTAGTACTTAAAATATGCCGAAACCCATGCGGAGTCTGGCGTCCTTGATAACCTAATGACTTTAAGGCTTTATTAAATGTATTATTGGAAATAGGTTGTTTTTTGGTACTTCTGCTAGGAAACAAGAATAAAGAATCACTAGTGATTCTTTTTAGCTCGTTAAGAAGTGATAAGGCTTGCAGTGGTAAAGGGATAATATGCTCTTTCCTTTTTTTCATTCTATGTGCGGGGATAGACCATAGATTTTCCTGAAAATCAAATTCTTCCCATACAGCTTGCCTCATTTCTGATGGACGGGTACCTAACATAACACTCAATTCTAATCCAATAGCCGTCATTCGATTTGGATATGCTCTTATTTTTTTCAATAATTCTGGCAGCTCTTTTTCTGAAACATGTGGCATATTTTGCTTTTCATGTTTGTCCAAAAATTTTGTAATACCAGTGACTGGATTGTAATCTATACGACCTGTAACTTCTGCAAAATCATAAATCTCTCTGCATAATGTACATAACCTTTTACCCATTTCAACAATAGGTTTTTTTGTTTTAGGGTGTAATTTTTTTTGAATCGTTTGAAATAACTCTAACCATGCCTTTTTTGTTATTTTTCTATAATCTAGTTTTCCCATGACTGGATAAATATGGTTTTTTAATGCTCCTTCATTTCTAACTCTAGTCGCTTCTGTCCATGTTTTAGTTAAACAAAATTCTATAGCTAATTGCTCAAATGTAAATGATTTGCTTAATAAATCAGCTTGCTTTTTATTTTCTCTATCAATTTTTGGATCTACCCCCTCTGAAATTAATTTTCTCATTTCTTCTGCATTTTTTCTTGCAAGTTTCCCACCAACTGATGGATATCCTCCTAAACCCAACCATGTCCACTTACCATCGCTTGGTCTTTTGTATCTTAATTCCCAGCGTTTGTTTCCTTTACTATGAACGGTGAAATATAAATTATTGCTATCTTTAACACGGTACTCTTTTTCTTCAGGCTCTAAACTTGCAAGAGTAGTATCAGATAAAGGATATTTTTTTATATCGACTCTTTTCATAGTTAAAGCCTTGTATGGTGATTTTATTACAACTCACAATATACATGGCACCATACAAACAATACAAGACTATACATATTCGTCGCTATTTATGTATATCCATAAAAAAAGCCTTAAACACTGATGTTTAAGGCTTTTTTAGTCATATTTAGTTATGTAACTTCATATGAATTTAAGAATTTGGTGGAGGTGGCGGGAGTTGAACCCGCGTCCGCCAACACTACGTTCGAGAATACTACATGCTTAGATATCGTCTATTGTTTTAACATCAAGAGACCCGACGAACAGGGTTCAAGACGCGATCCTCTAAGTTTGGTATAAAGCCCCGAGGCTTGACTCTATACGGACTTGTGTGCGTTCGCTTCGGTCGGGTTCACTGACCACAAGTATTCAGTGAAGCGGACAAGCGGCCCTTAGGCAGCTAGAGCGTAAGTTTCGTCGTTTGCGACTATTAAAATGCAAATTTGATTTACGAGAGGAAATGCGCTCTCGGCATGCATCTATGAGTTTCATCATCAGCGTCGAAGCCAAGAACACCCCCAAAGTACGCTGCAATCATAGCATAAATATCGAAAATTACGAGGCAATTTCACAGTATTTACAGAACTGACTGCGTTCTATTACATTATTGCGGTAATCTTTCATATTTCAAGAGTTAAAAATAAAAACATGAGCTATTTACTTGCACTTGATCAAGGAACCACCTCCAGCCGAGCCATTATTTTTGACGAACATGGAAAAATTTACGCGACGGCTCAACGCGAAACTCAAATTCGTACCCCTCATTCTGGCTGGGTCGAGCAAGATGCCCAAGAAATCTGGAGCACACAAATTGCTGTTGTCCAGCAAGCCATTGCCTCGGCCCATTTATTTGCCAAAGACATTAAAGCCATTGGGGTAACCAACCAACGAGAAACCACTGTGGTTTGGGACAAACGTACAGGCATTCCGCTTGCTCCAGCCATTGTCTGGCAAGATCGTCGTGCCACAGACTGGTGTGAGCAATTGGCCAAACGTAATCTGTTAGCCACTATTCATAAAAAAACCGGATTAAGAATCGACCCCTATTTCAGTGCAGGCAAACTGGTCTGGTTACTGGAAAATATACAAGGATTAAGAGCCTTAGCCGAACAAGGTCATGTGGCTTTTGGCACCATCGATAGCTGGCTGGTGTGGAATCTGACCCGTGGGGCGGAACATGTGATTGAAGCCAGCAATGCTTCACGCACCATGCTCATGAATTTAGCCAGCCAGCAATGGGACGAAGAATTATTAGAATTATTTAATATCCCTGCCTCTGTGCTGCCGACCATCATTTCTTCTGACCGCTATATTGCCAATACTGCCCCAGGTTTATTGGGCGCCGAAATTCCGATTGCAGGTATTTTGGGAGATCAGCAGTCTGCCCTGTTTGGTCAGTCTTGCTTTGAAGCGGGTACGGCAAAAAACACCTATGGTACGGGCTGTTTCATGCTGTTCAATACGGGAGATCAAATTCAGTATAGTCAAAATCAATTGCTCACCACACTGGCTTGGCAGTGCCAGCAACAGAATACCTTTGCACTGGAAGGCAGCGTATTTATGGCGGGTGCGATTGTGCAATGGCTCAGAGATGGTCTCGGCATTATTCAGCACAGCTCCGACGTGGAAAAACTGGCGTGCCAAGTCCAAGATTCTGACGGTGTCGTGTTGGTGCCTGCCTTCACGGGTTTAGGCGCGCCGCATTGGGACAGCAACGCCCGTGCCCTTTTGTGTGGAATGTCACGCGGTACCAACAAAGCGCATATTGCCCGTGCCGCCTTAGAATCCATCGCCTTTCAAGTTTCAGATGTATTGAACGCCATGCAGGCCGATATTAGCCAGCCCCTCAAAGAATTACGAGTAGATGGTGGTGCCAGTCAAAATGATATGTTGATGCAATTCCAAGCCGACATGTTGAATGTCCCTGTGCTACGCCCGAAAATGCTGGAATCTACCGCATGGGGCGCCGCAGCAATGGCGGGACTGAAGATGGGTGTGTTTTCAGATGTTTCTGAAATTGCCGAATCTTGGCAGCTGGATCGAGTCTTTGAACCAAAAATGTCGGAAGATCAACGTCAGCAACATTTACAGCAATGGCACACGGCGTTAAAGCGGGCGAAATCTGAAATCTAGAACATTAAGCACCACAAACGGTGGTTTGTGGTGCTCGTTCTTCAATTAGTGACTTGGACCAGTCACTTTGGTTTTCGGTTTCGGCGCAAGCCAAATGATTAAACTGGCCACCACAAAGACCAAGGTTAAAATCAAAAACACATGATCAACCGACATGGTCATGGCTTCTTTATCGACCAAGTTTGAAATCACGCCTAATGTGGTTTCATTGCTCATGCCATTTTGCAGCAAGGTATTTTGAACTTCAGTCGGATTTAAACTCGACACCATTTCAGTCCGTGCCACTTTGGCATGGTCATCCCAAATGGTCACCGCAATAGAAGCACCAATCGCACCTGCCATGGTTCTTAAAAAATTCATTAAGCCCGCCGCCGATGCCATTTCAGCAATCAACACCGAACCCAAAGCAATATTGGACAAGGGAATAAAGAAGAACGGTACGGCAAAACCTTGCAGCATTTGTGGCATCGCCAAAGTCATAAAGTCGGCATCTGTGACCCAAAAAGCACGCATTAGCGTCACAATCCCCATCAACATTAAACCAAAGCTGGCTAAAGCACGTTGGTCATATTTGGTGGCAAGTCGTGCAACAATTGGAGACATGGTCAAACTACCGAAGCCCATGGTCGCAGTCAGATACCCAGCCCACGTTGCGGTATATCCTAAATTCACCTGCACCCATTGTGGAATTAACACAATGCTGGCGAAGAAACCGCCAAAGGCAAACGCCAGTGATAAGACCGAAATGGTAAAACCGCGATAACGGAAAATGGCAATATTGACAATTGGATGTTGCTCTGTCAGTTCCCAGATAATAAAGGCAATTAAGCCAATAACCGTAATCACCGCAAGCAAACAAATAAAACCGCTGCTAAACCAGTCATTTTCATGCCCCAAATCCAGCATCAACTGTAAAGCACCAATCCAAACAATCAGTAACGCCAGCCCGACTGCATCAATCGGCAAACGGAATTTATCGGTTTCCGCAGGCTTTAATAAGCGTATTGCAGCCACGGCACAAATAATCCCGACTGGAATATTGATAAAGAAAATCCAGTGCCACGACCAGTTATCACTGATCGAACCACCCAAAATAGGTCCTAAAATGGGACCAACCACTGTAGTCATTGCCCACATGCCCATGGCTTGGGACTGCTTCTCAGGTGGGAAAATCCGCATCAGCAAGGTTTGACTGAGTGGCATGATTGGACCACCAAACAGCCCCTGACCAATACGGCAAAACACCAGCATTTCTAGACTGGTCGAAAGCCCACACAGCACGGAAAAGGTGGTAAAGCCAATCAGGCTAATCACGAACAGCCTGACCGTACCAAAGCGCCCTGCCAACCAACCCGTTAGAGGTACGCAAATCGCTTCTGCCACGGCGTACGAAGTAATGACCCATGTGCCCTGCGAGCTTGAAACTGCCAGACTACCGGTAATATGCGGTACTGAAACATTGGCGATGGTCATGTCGAGCACCACCATAAAGTTTGCCAATGCCAGTACAAAGGCAGCCAGCATTAAGCGACCGCCTTGTAAATCTCCAAATGGACGATACTGGTTCATGACAAATTACTTCGAACGCAAGTCGATTTTGGCTTCCATGGACAGTCCAACACGCAGAGGGTATTGCGCCAATTCTTTGGGATCTAAAGCAATACGGACTGGCAAACGCTGAACCACTTTAATCCAGTTTCCTGTTGCATTCTGTGCTGGAATCAAGGCAAAGGCTGAACCTGTACCGCCAGAAAAACCTTGTACCGTCCCGTGGAACTCCACTGCATCACCATACAGGTCGGAAACCAAACTCACCTTTTGCCCTGGACGGACTTTTTCTAACTGACTTTCCTTAAAGTTAGCATCGACATACAGTTGTGAAACCGGCACCACCATCATCATGACTGTTCCAGGTGCAACCCGCTGTCCCACCTGAATATTACGGCGTGCCACAACACCATCCAGCGGTGCTTTAATCTGGGTACGTTCTAAATCCAGCAAGGCTTGCTTTAATTTGGTTTCCGCAATCAACACATCAGGAGTCGAGTTTTCATCACTATCAAGAATCAAGGCATCATTTGCCGCCAAGGTGCTCTGTGCCGCTTTCTGACTCGATTTTGCCTGCGCCAAAGCCGCTTTAGAAACCGAGAGGCTGGCCTGTGCATTGGCTACCGCAATTTCAGCCGAGCTTAATTCTTCTTTGGAAATTGCGCCCGAAGCACTGAGTTGCTGACGACGCAGCAATTCTTTTTCCGCTTTGCCTAAATCGACTTGTGCTTTTTGCACCTGCGCTTCGGCACTATGAATGCCATCATCACTGACAAAAACTTGTGAATTTAAGGCATTGCTGTTGGCACGGGTCTGCTTGTATTGGCGTTTGGCTTTGGTCAGTTCTGCCTGAGCTGCGGCAACCGCAATTTTGGCATCACGATCATCAATTTGAACCAGTACATCACCTTGTTTCACTTGTTGGGTATCTTTGACCAAGACTTGCTGTACTTGTCCATTCACCATCGAAGTAATCGAGGCTGTTTCAGCGCCAACGTAAGCATTATCCGTACTGACCGAATGATTTAAAAAGAATGCCCAAATGGCATAACCCACAGCAACAATAGCCAGTATTGCACCAAAAATAGCAAAAGACTTTTTACGCTTGGCTTGCATATTCGCAGCATTGGATTGTGGTGGAGTAGTTGGAGCTTCTGTCATCGTTTTTTCCTTCAGCCAGACAGACTTGGTCACCACAAAATCCACAACTCAAACAGTTTTTTTGCTTATTTTTAAAAACTGAAGATTCGTGTCGATGAGAAAGTCATTTCTTTAATGTAAATTTGGCTAGGAATTTTAAATAGAAAACTCATCATTTGAGAAATGATTTTTTAGACTGGTCGGTTTATTAATTGATTCAAGCTGCCATTCTCTTGGCAACTCAAATCTTAGTTTGGGAGAAAGGTTCAAACAAAATAATTTACTTTTCAACTACTTTAGAACGCATAAGAGGCAATTGCCGTTGCAATGGCTTTGTCTTCGTCGTTTACCAAAGTCATACGCATGGTGCAGCCTTTACGCCCTAAACGTAAGGTTTCTGCGCGGGCGATAAAGAACTTGCCACGCCCAGGGGCTAAATAATCAACCCGCATGTCGACTGTTGCCAGTCGCGTCACCTTCTTAATGGTATCGGGCAATTGCTCAGGTTCAGCGCGTTTATACAACTCGCCCATCGCCACAATGCCGCCCACGCTGTCCAAAATGGTTGCAGCAACACCACCATGTAAAATTTGAAAAGCAACGTTGCCAATCAAATACGGCTGCATCTCGATATAGCCTTCAATTTGCTGATCGACCACACGCATCGTCATGCCATTATGGGAGAAAAATGGCGAACTATTAAAGGCATAACACAATTGTTGCAAGACCACATCAATATCGACTTTCGAGCCCAAATGAATGCCCCCTGTCCATTTTTTTTCCATATCGCTCATAAATTGTTCAAACACCTTAAATTTTGAAAAAACGACCGCATTTTGCACCTAAAGCAGTGGGATGGGTCTACAATACCGCCTAGTTTAATACTGATCAGTGAGATTGTTATGACTTATACGTTCAATCGTCCAGCATTTCCTGCCACTCGTATGCGTCGTATTCGAAAGAATGACCAATTACGCGCCATGGTCAGGGAAACACAACTCACCACAGATCACTTGATTTATCCTGTATTCGTATTGCCAGGTCAAAATCAAACCCAAGATATTCCCAGCATGCCGAAGATTCAGCGTCTTTCTGCGGATCTGTTATTAAAGAAAGCCGAAACCTTATTGGAACTCGGTGTATCTAAACTGGCTCTGTTCCCTGTTACGCCACAAGAAGATAAAAGCCTCACTGCCGAAGCGGCATGGCGTGACGACGGTTTGGTACAAAGCACCGTTCGTCTACTCAAGAAAGAATTGCCTGAAATGGTGCTGATTACCGATGGCGCACTGGATCCTTATACCACCCACGGTCAAGATGGCATTATTGATGATACTGGCTATGTCCTGAATGATGAAACGGTAGAATGCCTGATTAAACAAGCGCTGAGCCATGCAGAAGCAGGCGCCGATGTGGTCGCACCAAGCGACATGATGGATGGACGGATTGGCGCAATTCGTCAAGCCTTAGAAGCCAATGGTCATATCTATACCAATATCATGGCGTATTCAGCCAAATATGCATCCAGCTTCTACGGTCCGTTCCGTGATGCGGTGGGTTCTGCCAGCAACCTAAAAGGTGGCAATAAATACAATTATCAAATGGATGTCGGTAACCGCGCTGAAGCCTTGCATGAAATTGCACTGGATATTCAGGAAGGTGCAGACATGGTGATTGTGAAACCAGGAATGCCGTATTTAGACATCGTGCGTGAAGTGAAAGATACCTTTGGTGTTCCAACCTTTGTCTATCAAGTCAGCGGTGAATATGCCATGTTGGCAGGCGCGATTCAAAATGGCTGGTTATCCGATCAAGTGATTATTGAATCACTCATGAGCTGCCGTCGTGCAGGTGCCGATGGAATTTGGACCTACTTTGCCGAAGAAGCAGCCCTTAAACTTAAAGCCATGAACTAAATCACATCGAATCCTTATGAATATCGTCATTATTGGTGCGGGCATTAGTGGTCTATTGTCAGCTTTAGAACTGGCTGAACAAGGCTGTCAGGTCAGTATTTATAACCAGACTTATGCAGGTCAAGCCTCTTGGGCTGGTGGCGGTATTCTCTCCCCGATGTATCCGTGGCGCTATCCGCGTGCCGTTAATCATTTGGCACAACACGGCAAAGCCCTGTATCAGACATGGAATGAAAAATTACAGCCTGTCACAGGCATTGATTTTCAGATTCACGAAACTGGCATGCTGATTTTGGATGAGGCAGATTTTGAAGTTGGTTTAAATTATAAAAACCAGTTTCAAGAGCCGATGCAGCATTGCGAATATTTGCAACGTGAACAATTAGAGCAAGTCAATCCACATCTTTCCGAGCAATTTCAACATGCGATTTATTTCCCTGAAATTGCCAATGTGCGTAATCCGCGCCTGTTGCAGTCGATTCGCCAGTATTTAGAACAGCATCCGAAGGTGCAATTTTTCGATCAAACCCCGATTCAGAAATTCCATCTTCAAAACGACCAAGTGCAATATGTCGAAACTGAAGCTGGACAAAAAGTCTATGCCGATCAATTTGTGCTGACTACCGGTGCTTGGTCAGGTTTATGCTCACAACAACTGGGTTTAACGCTTCCCGTTCATCCAGTCCAAGGGCAAATGGCATTGATTAAAGCCCCTGCTCACTGGTTACCGACCATGTGTATGAATCGGGTGATGTATCTAATTCCACGCATGGATGGACATATTGTCTGTGGTTCCAGTATGCAAGAGTGTGGGTTCAATGCCGAAACGTCTGAGCAGATTCAGCAGAGTATTTTAGACGCTGCTTATGAAATGGTGCCTGAACTCGCTCAGTTCCCTGTGGTGCAGCAATGGGCAGGTTTACGCCCAAGCTCGCCTGAAGGGATTCCTTATATTGGACAACTGCCGCATCTCGCCAATGTCTGGCTCAATCTCGGACATTTTAGAAATGGCTTATGTATGGGACCTGCATCGGCACAATTGTTACGTCAACTGATGTTGAAGCAAGCGACTACGCTCGATGCGACAGCGTATAACCCAGCTCAATTGCTCAAGCCTGAAATACTCGCGGGATAAATACCCTCCAGATCAGATTACGCCAAATCATTTAAGGCTTCCTTCAAGGTCGGAAACTTGAACTCAAAACCTGCCTGCTGTAGGGCTTGCGGCTGCACAAACTGACCATTCAAAATCAGTTGTGACTGCTCTCCTAAAAGTGTCTTAAACACCCAAGCTGGCATATTGAGTATCGGATGTCGATTCAAACATTGAGCCGCAATATAGTCAAATTGGCATTGGGTTAGCTTTTCTGGCGCCACCACATTAAAGACCTGTTGTTCGGTGTCTTGGGTCAGAATAAACTCCATTGCACGGAGTACATCCTGAATGTGCACCCAAACCACAGGCTGCCGACCATGACCAATGCGACGCACTAAATTCCATTTAATCGGAAACAGCATCTGCGGCAAGATGCCACCACCGCGTCCAAACACCACACCTAGGCGCATAATTTTGGTGTGCTGTGTCATATCTGCACGGGCGGCCTGTTCCCATTCTTGACAGAGCTGCGACATAAAAATTGCTTGTCCGCGGGATTGTTCTGTACAGACTTGCTGCCATTGCTCAGCAGAATCAATTCCGTAAAACCCCACGGCCGAACCCGACAAGATACATTTCGGAAAAATTTGTCGACGTTGTAAAAATTGATAAAGAGCTTGAGTCGTTCTGACGCGACTTTGAATCAGTTTTTGTTTACGCTGCGCAGTCCATCGCCCCTGTGCAATACTTTCACCCGCCAGATTAATTACATAATCAATGGATTGCAGTTGGAGCTCGTCAAATTGCTGAATCCAGCTTAAATCAGGATGGGTTCGCGGTTGTGGTTTCCGAGAAACCCCGATCACCTGATAGTCTCGCTCCAGTAAATAAGGCAGCAAATGGGAACCAATAAATCCAGAAGCTCCCGTAATCAACACCACAGGCTTGTACATAAAACAATCTCTTGGCTAGATTATTTATCTATAAATGAGATAGACCAGAAATACAAGCCTGCGTGCATTAACCAAACATTTTGCTGGCCATACGCTGTGCCTGAGCCCCGTAAAACCAATAGGTGAGCAAATAAAGCGGGATGGCGATTAACAAAAACATAATCAACACCACTGCCATAAATTGCGGGTTTTGCAGATAGAGCAGCAGGTCTTGCCAAATCGTTGGATTACTAAGTGAGAAGAAATAAATTCCGCCCAATAGCCCCAGCAAATTGTAGCCCCAGAAAATCAGGCTGAACCCTAAAGTAAACCGTTTACGCTCGGTCTGTGTCGGTGCGCGTTTCTGCTGCTTCAGAAATTTAAACAGCACCCAAATCATTGCCACCAAATACGGGACTGCAGTGAGTATGCCTCCCATCCCGCGCGGCATCAGGGCTGCCAATACGCCACAAATACATGTGAACACAAAGCACAGCACAAAAAACCAGATGAAATATCGACGGAGTGGTATCATGAATGCAGCTCAATCAGGGCAAAATTCTATTATAAAAAAAAAATCGCTTTTTTTTAATTTTCTTGTCAACCAATTCAAACTTGCTGGCGTTATTAAGAGTACAAGGTTCGAAAACCGTTAATTTGTACCGGCATCCACAATATTTTCGGCGACCTTCGACCAAAAGCAACAAGATTGGCGTGAACGTCAAACTTTTAAAACAGCAGCTTAAAAGTTTGAGAGTTCCACCGTTTTTTGACCGACGATTTCATCATCACTCGAATCGTCGGTCTTTATTTTTCAGAACAATAAAAATAGGAATAAGCGCGATGCAGCCACTGGTTTACTTTGAAATTCAATCTTCCAACCCTGAACGCGATGTGCAATTTTACCAAGCAGTATTTGGCTGGCAGTTTAGCAAGGTAGATGGACTCCCGATTGAGTATTATCAAATTGAAACCGCCAACCTGCATGGTGGTTTATTAAAACGACCTGTTGAGGTTCCACCGACTCATTGCGGTACCAATGCCTTTACCTGCTCTATTCAAGTAGATGACTTTGATGCAACGGCTGCAAAAATCTTGGCGCTGGGTGGACAAGAAGCCATGCCCAAATTTGCCATTCCGAATAAATGCTGGCAAGGCTATTTCATTGACCCTGATCACAATACTTTTGGTTTGGTTCAGCTCGATCCTCATGCTGCCTAAGGCTGATTCTCTTGCGACTTTAGCTGTCGCCTTCAACATCTCCAGCGTATTTAACTAGGGAAAATATGCTAAGTTATACACGGCATTCTTATTCCTAGAGATCACATGACTGTACGCTTTTTTCATACTTCCGACTGGCATTTGGGACAGTTTTTTTATAATCATTCCCGCCAGTATGAACATGAACAGTTTTTAGCATGGTTGATCGAACAAATTAAGCAGAAACAACCGCATGCCTTACTGATTGCAGGTGATATTTTCGATGTCATCAATCCTGCATCCAGTGCGCAGAAACAACTATATCAATTCTTGGCAGATGCACATGCCGTTGCACCGCACATGCAAACCCTCATGATTGCTGGTAACCATGACTCGGGCTATCGCATTGAACAGGTGGAACCGCTGCTGTCCAAATACAATGCCAAAGCTGTCGGAGTCATTCATAAAAATGACGAAGGTCAACTTGATCTCAATCGCCTACTGATCCCAATTTATAATGAGCAACAGCAAATTGTGGCGTGGTGCTTAAGTCTGCCATTTTTACGCCCTGCCGAAATCACAGGCATCAATGAACAGACCAGTGACAGCAAAGATGCGATTGCACATTTACACCAGCAATTGATTGCCGAAGCCAAACGACGTAAAAGCGATGATCAAGCCCTCATTTTAATGTCACATGCACATATGCAAGGCGCGGAAACGTCCGACTCGGAACGCCCGATTATTATTGGCAATGAAGAAGCGCTTTCGACCGCACTGTTTGATGAGGTGATTGACTATGTGGCTTTAGGGCATTTGCATAAACCACAAAAAGTTGGGCAAGAACATATCCGTTATAGTGGTTCACCAATTCCGCTGTCCTTTAGTGAAGAGAATTATAAACATCAAGTTTTAGAGATTTGCATTGACCCAAATTTAAAAAGCTCAGATTGTCTGCAAATGCAGGTATTAGCCATTCCACGCAGTGTTGCCCTGCATCGTATTCGTGGTGAAATGCATGAGGTTTTACAGCAACTGAAAGGCTTAGCTACGGGCGAAATTGAAAGTATTGATCAACGCGAATATGTCGATATTGAATACTATAGCCTGACCCCACCACCCCCTAATTTACGTCAACAATTTGAACAAGCCTTGCCTGAAAATCGCTATCGGTTGGTCCGCATCTCACGCCAATATTTAGCTTCGGAACAAGATACCTCGAATGCCCATACCCTACAGCTTGAACCACCAACACCCGTGCAACTGTTCCAAAATGTATGGGAAAAACAAGGCTATGCCGCTGATGATGAGGTCCTGAAAGACTTTATGAGTCTAGTGAATGAAGCACAAAAATCTTTAGAAGAAGAACCCAACAGTTAAAGGCTTGCCATGAAAATTTTATCGATTCGAATTAAAAATCTGGCATCACTGGCTGGAGAACATCTGATTGATTTTGATGCAGAACCCTTAGCCAGTGCAGGCTTAATCGCCATTGTCGGCAAAACTGGTGCGGGTAAATCGACCATTCTGGATGCCATGTGCTTGGCACTGTTTAATAAAATTCCCCGTCTCAAAGACAGCGATGGCAAACTCCTCGACAGCGATGGTTCTGAATTACTGACCAACTCCCCACTGACCGTGTTACGTCGTGGTACGGGACATGGCTTTGCTGAGTTATGTTTTATTGCACAAGATCAAAAACGTTATCTGGCACGCTGGGAAGTCAAACGCGCACGTGAAAGCGCTTCGGGCAAACTGCAAAATGTACAACGCTATTTAAAATGTTTAACCGATGATGTGGTCATTGCGGATAAAAGCAAAGCCGTTGATGAAAATATTAAATCCATTACCCAGTTGTCCTTTGAACAATTCACCCGTGCCGTGTTATTGGCGCAATCTGAGGTTACGGCTTTTCTAAAAGCCCGCGACAATGAACGCGGTGAATTATTAGAATATCTGACCAATTCCAGTATTTTCGGCAAAATTGGACAGCTGGCTTTTGAAAAAACCAAATCCATTGCTACGCAACGTAAAGAACTGGAAAATGTTTTGGGGCATATCGAGCTGCTTTCTGAAGAAGAACGTGCAGAACTGAGTAGCCAACTCAAAACGGTACAACAACAGGTTCAACAACACGAACAAGAAAGAAATCAATACACTCAACAGCAGCAATGGTTTCAGCAACTGTATAAATTTGAGCAGGATATTGAACTTAAACAACAACAGCATCAGGCACAACAACAAGCGCATGCTGCCTTAACAACAGATCGCCAACATCTGACCCAGCTTGAGACTTTCTCTGCCATACGCCCCGTGGTATTTCAGCAACAGCAAATACTCAATACCCTGCAACAACTTGCACCACAAATTCAGCAACAACAGCAGCACTTTACTGTGCTATCCACTCAATTTGAGCAAGAAAAAACTCAATTTCTTCAAGCAGAAACAGCATTACAGCAGTTACAAAATTTCGAGCTGCAACATCAGCAAGAACTGGCTGAAGTACGTAAGTATGTGCAAGAACGAGACTACATTGCCGAAGAATATAAGAAAACCAAAAGCCGTTTACTGCAATTAGATGCACAGCAGCAACCTCTGCTCGAACAACAACAGCAGTTAGAGCAACAGTTGCAACAACTGGCTGCCCAGCAACAATCCTATACGGTACAACTACACAACAGCCATCACCTTGCGCCCTTAGATAAGGGCTTAAATGCACATCTTCAGCAATTGCAGCAATTTATTCAGCACTATCAAAACGTCGAAAATACACTAGGCAATCTGCAACAAGCACAGCAACAGCTTAAGCAAGACCAAACTCAACTGCAAAAATTAGTGACGCAATTTGGGACAACTGTTCAAATTGAAACTGGGCGAGAACAGTTACAGAACAATCGAGAGCAACAGCTCACTCGACTGAATCATCTGGATTCCGTTCAACAAAAATTACAGCAATGGTTTGCATTAAAGACTGACATGCTGCGTCTGAATGACAAATTAAATGCAGTTCAACAACAGTATCAGCAATCTCAACAACACGTTCAACAGGCTGAAACAGAATTCCAGTCTGCAAAAACTGAACGTGAAAAGTTGCAGGCTTTCTTGCAACATCAACGCCTGCTACATGCAGAGAATATTGAACATTTACGTGCTGAATTAAAATCAGGCGAAGCCTGCCTCGTCTGCGGCAGTATGGAACACCCTTATCGTGATGATGAGAAGTTGGTGTCAAAGGCTTTGTATGAATTGCAACAACAGCAAGAACAACAAGCCCTGCAACAGGAACAGCAATGTCTGCAACTTTGGCAAACGGCTCAACAACAATTGACGCAGCTGAGTACCGAGCAAACACAACTGCAACAGGCGTTGCAGCAGACAGAGACAAAAGCTAAACTGCAACGCAATGAAATACAGCAGAATTTAACCCAATCTGAACTTTGTTTAGATTTAGACCAAACGCAACCGCACATCTTGGCAACTCTCCAAGAATTCATTGCCAAAACCACACAACTCAAACAGCAGACTGAACTTGATTTGCAACAGCTGAATCAAGCACATAAAGACCAGCTGCATTTGACCCAAACAGTGCAACAGATTTCGCATCAACTGCAATCTGTGCAACAGTGGCAGCAGCACATCCAGCAGGTTGTAGACTGTTTATCGACCCATGAACAAGCAATGTGGCTGGAACAGCCTCTTACCATTGCACAACAGTGCATGCAACTTTTACAGCAACGTGCACAACAGCTTGAGCATGTTGAAGTCTTGCTCAAACAACAGGAGCATTCAGCCCAACAGCTGCAAGTACTGAAAACCAATCTCAGCAACCTTCAGTCGCAACATCAAGAACTCTCGCAACAACTTCAGGACGTGGAAGCCAAAGGCAAACACAATACTGAAGCAGCCCATCAATTGATCGTACAAATGACGGGGGCAACCGAGCTCAAAGCCACTGAATGGCTGCATCAACATGATCAGCAGCGTCAACTTTTACAACAACAATATCAGCAACTTAAGCAAAGCTTTGAGCAGGCGCGGCAGAATTTCGAACAGCACAGAAATGTGCTGGAACAACTGCAAGCGCAACAGCAACAACAGCAGCAAGCCCTTGATCAGGTCAAAACCGACATCACGGCATGGTTAACCCAGCACTCTGATTTCACCGCATCACAGCTAACCGAACTGCTTGCAATTTCTTCAACACAGGAACAACAGCTGCGTTTAAGCTTGCAACAGGCAGATCGTCTGTTGAATGAAGCGACTTATGCCCTGAGCACTTTACAAAATCAATTACAGCAACACTTGCAGCAGCAACCTGATATCACCCATCAACAATTGCTGCAATTACTTGCTGCCAATACTAAACAATTGCAACAGCAGGCTGAACAGCGTGATCAACTGAAATTAAAGCTGGAATTGCATCAGCAAAATTTAGCGAAACAACAGCAATTCGCGTCTCAAATTCAGCAAATTCAGCAGCAAGAGCATCGTTGGGCAAAAATTTCAGGTGCAATGGGCGATGCTACAGGCAAAAAATTCCGAGACTTGGCGCAGCAATACCATTTGGATATTTTAATTGAATATGCCAACCAGCAATTGGCGCAGCTCTCGCAGCGCTATACTTTAAAACGTCTGGATAACTCACTCAGTTTGGCAATTATTGACCATGATATGGATGGAGAAACTCGTTCGGTCGCCTCGCTTTCAGGTGGAGAATCTTTCCTAACGGCGCTGGCGCTTTCTCTCGCGATTGCCAATATGGCTTCAGGTTCCATGAAAATTGAATCGCTCTTTATTGATGAAGGTTTTGGAACCTTAGATGCCTCTTCCTTGCACATGGTGATGAATGCTTTCGATCAATTACAGAGTCAAGGGCGTAAAGTGGTGCTGATTTCCCATATCCAAGAAATGCATGAACGGATTCCAGTGCAGATTCAGGTGCAACCGATTGGATCAGGTTCGAGCCAGATTAAAATTGTGTCTTAAACTGGCTCTATCTTTATCAAGATCAGTCGGTATTTTGCCCATTTACGCGATAAAAAAGGCTTCTCAATAGAAGCCTTTTTTTGATGTACAGCGTCATCAAGTTACATTACTTTTTACGTAATGCATCCTGACATTCCTGTGCATCGCAGTAACCATAAAGATTGAGTGAGTGACCAGTTAAGGTAAAGCCATGCTTTTCAGCCACTGCATGTTGTTCATGCTCGATAATTTCATTTGTAAATTCAACAACTTTGTTGCAGTTTTGACATACAATGTGGTCGTGATGATCTTCTTGCATAATTTCAAAAACAGAGTGATTGTTTTCAAAATGATGGCGCTGAATAATGCCTGCTGCTTCGAATTGCGTTAACACGCGATAAACAGTTGCTAAACCGACATCTTCACCCTGTTCGAGTAAAGTCTTGTAAATATCTTCCGCACTTAAATGATGCTGTTTTGAATTTTCTAATAATTCTAATATTTTAATTCGTGGAAGTGTAACTTTAAGTCCAGCTTTGCGTAAGTCTTGGTTTGAAATAGGCATGAAAAAAGGTCTCTCTCAACAAATCTAAAGTTGGAATATGCAACAAAGTTAAGATGCAGTATGATCTATCCGTGGATCAAATGCATCAAAATTAATTTGGGATAGTGTAGCAAAATGCAAAAAATCATGTTGACGTTATTCGTCACTTCACTGCTCGCGGGCTGTTCGACCTTGGGCGTTTATAAAGTGGATATTCCTCAAGGAACACCATTAACCCAAGCCCAAGCGTCAAAAATCCAAGTCGGCATGAGTCACCAACAAGTGCGTTTTTTACTGGGTAGTCCAACCATTACAGATCCGTTAAACCCTTACCGATGGGACTACGTCTACAATTATATCCCAGGAACTTATGCTAAAAAAGCCAAGATTCCAGCAGCGCATGGTCAACATTTGAAAATTTACTTCGATCAAAACGGTATTGTGAACAAAATTGAAGGACTCGAAACCATTCCAGAATCACAACCTGGTCTACCGGGTTCTAAAGAAGCAATTTTAACTGCGCCCCCACTATAGACGCTTTAAAATAAAAAGAAACCCCTCATTGAGGGGTTTTTTATATCATTTCAATTGTTTAAAGCGATTGCCTTTGGCAAAGCGTCCGACGGGATTTTGTGCTGCTCGCTTACGTCGAATGTCTTTCGGATTAATGGTCAGTGCTCGATAAACCTCGACCCGATCCCCTGCTTGCAACGCCTGTGTATAATCTTGCAGGCGTACGCCGAAAATCCCCAACTGCAAAACTTCTGGCAATTCAACCAATGCACGCAGACCACTCTGCTGAATGGCATCGAGTGCGGTCATGCCGATTTGAAAAGGCACTTCCAGATGAAATTGCTGTTCTGGCATGGCATAGGCCACCCAAACTTTTGCCTGCTCAGTCATTAGATCAATTGCCCTAATACGGAAATGATCGCAAGTAAAATTGACAATGGCAGGACAATACGTACGGCAATACGCCATACATTGTAAAATAGCTCATTGCTAAAATTCATTGCTTTACGCAAATGGCTGATTTTCATAATCCAGCCTGCAAAAAGAGAATAAATCAAGCAAATCACCAAGCCCCAAATCACCAAGACCATATTAAAGATGGCCGTGATTTCTGGAATGGCCCAGATCAATACAGCCCCTGCAATAATCGCCCATTGTACAACCACGACCATCTGACGCTGAGCCAATTGTTCACGTGCCAGTTGCAGTAGCAATGCCGCACCTGCAATGGTCGCAACCAATAATGCAATCACAGGTAACTGTGCTGCTACAGCAAAATAAGCAAATGCCAATACGGCAACCAACTGTGCAAACCAAATCGGTAATACTGTCTTACTGGCGATATCTTGCTGTTTGGCTTGCACGAGGCTGGTCTGCCAATACAGTCCCAAGCCTAAACCACTCGCGACTAAAGCAAGAACTGTTGCACTACCCCACTCGCCAAACTCCAGTGCGGTCATCTGCCATTCTGGCAATGCCGTACCGCTGATCTGCGCAAAAATAAGTGCTGCGATCACACCTAAAGCGGTGATTCCTGCCAAAGCTAAACGAGGCAGCAGTGATAGCACCAGCGTAGCAATTGCTGTTCCCATAAAAATCAATTGGGGTGCCACACCTTGAATTAACCATTGTGCACTGTATTGACTGACACTAGAGAGCATCGCACCCGCAAGGAACGGGATAAACACCACAGCCAGCCAGCCAACAAGACGCCATCTTGGAGAGGCATCAGCATCTCGGGTTAAGCTAGACAATGCATTTAAAGCAGTGGTTTTTGAACGCTTGGCCAAAGCAATTTCTAAATAGCAAATCGGTAAAGCCAGCACCAACATAGTGCCTAACCAAAGCAACCAGAAATCGAGTTGACGCTCTGCCTGTATTCCCACAATCGGTGCCAAAGTGGCAATAAAGATGAATGACAAACAAAAAGCCATCAGCGGCGATAACCATCGTGACATAGCATTGTCCTGCATGATGCATTCCTAAAAAAAATCTATCGCTATTTTGCCTTTCTCATGCGTGAAAATCAAAAAGAAAAGCAAACCACCTGATACGATGGTCTGCTGCGCCAATGCGTTTATTTATTTTTTTCAATTTTATAATTCTTTTGCACAGCCCCTCCATGCTGAATCTCAGCCCTTACTGTACTTAAGAGAAGAACCGTGCAAACCAGTTTTTACCCTTTTTCTTTTCTTTTTCTTTAATAATGCCCATCATGTTTTCTTTGACGGCACCAACATAGTCCGCGTCATCGTGCTGAATATGATTAATCAACCATTTGGACAAAACTTCATGTAATTCCGCTTCAATCGAGTGCCCCATTTCAAAACGGTCACGATACGACTCAATTTTCTTAATAAATAAGTCATGCACGCGTTTATGCGGCACACGGTATTTATAACCCGCTTCCTCTTGTAAGGACTCTTCAAAAGTGAAATGCGACTGGGTGTAATCAATAATGTTATCGAGAATTTGTTTAATGCGATCACGGTCAGTGTGAAGTGCAACATCATCAATTTCGTTAATATAATCAAGGATGCGCTTATGCTGATCATCAATTACATCGATACCGGTATTATATTCTGGAACCCATTTCATCTTCATACGCCCCCCATTTAACATTCATTATTCGTTACTGGAAAAGGATAGTAACGAGATTGAATTTAAATAAAAAACAAGTAAATTACTCTGAATTCAAGCTTTTAGCGGCATATAAAGACTAAGATGATGATAAATATATATTAATTAATTTATACCCGATCAAAAGAATAAGATATTTTTTAACCAAAAAGATTATTTTTTCTTTAATTATGAAAATCTTAATTTTAATATTTATGTATTTTTAAATATACAATTCTCACGCCAATCTTAGTATTGATCAGCGCGAGTCACACGTTTTAGTGCAGGATTGGCGTGTTCACGCAGCAACCGCTCAACCTGCGTCAAGGCGCGTTGTATCGGCTGCCCATACTGAAATAAAATCATTTCTCCAGGCTGAAATGCCTGCCAGACTTCATTCTGCGTTAACGGTTCCGTGGTTATTACCGCGACACGATCATCAGGTGTGGTGACCTGACTAAAATCCACCTCAACATCCAGATCAATCAATTGCGCAGGTTTAAACGGATATTCACGCACCAGCCAATGCAATTTGGTAATCGCATAACTAAATAATGCCTGACCATTAGAAAGACAAAAATTAAAGGTGCCGTGTTCTGCAATTTTCGGTGAAATTTCTAATAACAGTTCAAAGACTTGGCTCAAGGATGGCTCAACATAACCAAACTTAGCCACCAACTGATCCAATAAGAAGCAAAATGCACGCTCACTGTCGGTATTGCCAATTGGGGTGAAACGCCCAGTTAAGGGCGGATCAAAATCCAGCAAATCGCCATTATGGGCAAAAATCCATTGTCGTCCCCAGAGTTCACGCATAAACGGGTGTGAATTTTCTAGATTGATTTTGCCTTGGGTGGCTTTACGGATATGAGCAATCACGTTGCGTGATTTAATCGGATAATTACGAATCAGCTCCGCAATCGGTGATTCCACTGCGGACTGATTATCGACAAATAAACGGCAGGCTTTGTCTTCAAAAAAAGCAATTCCAAAGCCATCACAATGATCGGAAGTAATGCCCGCCCGCTGCGAAAAACCACGGAACGAAAAGGTAATATCCGTTGGGGTCGCACAATTCATTCCGAGCAACTGGCACATAAGCAACAATAAACACATTCATTAATTATGGGTTTATTGTGCATGACGCAAGTGAGGCTTGTAAATCTGAATCTGTGCTAGCTTCAGTAATTTTAATGCTTAACGTGGTCTGCGCTTTTGCATGACAAAGCTCTTTGCCATTTTATTCACTTCAAGCAGCACAAAATAATCCAGACAGTTAAACTCACGGTCGTAGAACGCCTGTTGCGATAACTTGGCATGCATCTTTAAATACACATCAAACAGCTTGGGAATCTTTTCATCTTGCGGAAAACTGTATTCAGGATATGTCGGCTCAAAAGCCTGTTGCGGTTGAATCGAACAGGTCTGGGTTGGACTCAGTTGCTTTAAATATTGGTGGGTATAATAAGCACGTGCCTGATTGCCTTCCATGCGAATACTGACACAGCCAATCAGATATTTTGCCCGCATTTCCCACATGACTTTCGGCACTAAATTAAGCCATAACACCGAAAGTGCCCGCCCTGAACGATAGCGGTGATGCACACAGGTACGTCCAATTTCGACGATATTGGACAAGTGTCCCAGCTCATCTACAATTTTAAATTCTTGCGCACTATAACTCTGCGCCAAATCCTGCCCCTGTAGCAGTTTTAAGCGGGTATAGGCCACAATCTCGTTGCTGTATTTGTCGCGTAATACTGCATGTTCACAGCCAAAATCATACAGGTCTTGGTCGAGACCTTGATCGAATTCAATGCCAAATTGCTGTGAGAATTGTTCTGCACGAAATTTCTGGATTTCTTGTAATTGTTTTAAATCTTCTGCCCACTCAAAACGATACTGGGTCTGCTGGGTATTTTTCTTGTGTAAAGGCAAAGTAAAATTTTGACGATATAGATTCAGCTTTTCAAACATTGATCATGCTCTCCTCTTGTTCTGTTCATACACTAGGCAATACACATGACAATACAATGACGGAAAAACAGGCAAACTCTAAATTTACACGCAATAAAAAAACCAGCCCCGAAAGACTGGTTTTAGATCGCTGATTAATCTGCTGGCTTAGTGCTTGGCACGGTTGGTAATTAAAGTCCCGACACCATGATCGGTAAAGATTTCCAGCAAAGTCGCATGTGGCACACGGCCATCCACAATATGTGCGCTGACTACACCGCCTTTCACCGCATCAAGTGCACAGCCCACTTTCGGAATCATGCCCCCGTAAATTACGCCTGTTTCAATCAAGCGATCGACTTCTTGCGTGGTTAAGCCTGTAAGCAAGTTCTTGTTTTCATCCAATACACCGGTGATATTGGTGAGTAGAATCAGCTTTTCCGCACCGAGGGCTTCAGCGACTTTACCTGCTACAAGATCCGCATTGATGTTATAGGTATTGCCCTGATCATCCACGCCTAAAGGAGCAATGACAGGAATGAAATCACTTTGCGTGAACATTTCCAGTACATCGGTTTTTACCCCAACGACTTCACCCACTAAACCTAAATCGATGTGCTGTACCGAACCATCTTCCTGATTCTTTTGCATCAACAGCTTGCGCGCACGAATTAAATTGCCATCTTTACCTGTTAAACCAATGGCACGACCACCATGCTGGTTAATCAGATTGACGATGGATTTGTTCACACTGCCGCCCAACACCATTTCAACCACTTCCATGGTTGCAGCATCGGTCACACGCATGCCATCAATACGATCCGACTCGCGCCCCAATTGCTTTAAGAAAGAGTCAACTTGAGGACCACCACCATGCACTACAATCGGGTTTAAACCGACTGTTTTTAACAGCACAATATCCCGTGCAAAAGAGCTTTCTAGCTCTGGATCGGTCATTGCGTTGCCGCCATATTTTACGACCAGCGTTTTACCTGAAAAACGTTGAATATACGGCAAAGCTTCAGTCAATATTTGTGCTTTGTCGATGCCAGTCTGCTGATGTGGCATTCGCCTCTCTCCTCAATGAGCATTTAAAATGTCGTGTGCGATTTTAGGATATCGATCACTTAACATGGAAACAAATGATTGCCGAATATCATTTAAACGAGCAGGATTATCGGCATCAAAACGAACTGTGAAAAATTCACCCGTATTCGATGCTCGAATAATGCCAAAACCATATTCAAAATCAAGCCTTACCCCATCAATATTACTGAGTTGCGCGGCAAGCTGATGGCTATGTAATTCGATATCGGCCAGTAAAGATTTTGGGTCGGTGCTATAGGTACTAATGTAAGTGTCTTCTGTACCACAACGTTCAGGGTATTTGGCCAAGGCTTGTGACAAAGTTAAATCTGGACGCTGGCTTAAAAATTCAAGCACGCGCAAGGCGGCATATAAACCATCATCATAGCCAAAACCACGACCATCGTTAAACACATAATGCCCTGCGTACTCGCCCCCAAAGACTGCCCGCCCTTGCGATTGCATGAGATATTTCTTCAAGAACGTGCTGCCTGTACGAATCATGGTCGGCTGTCCACCCAGCTCTTGTACCGTATTACGCACCATGGTCGAACATTTCACATCAAAGACAATTTCATGCTGAGGATGCGTTGCAAGGCACATTTCGGCAAACAAGGACATTAAACGGTCGGCACTAATAATCGTGCCGTGTTCATCCACTAGCACCAAACGATCGCCATCACCATCAAGAGCAATTCCAAGATCAGCCTGTTGCTGTTGCACTGTTGCCGTCAAAGCCGTTAAGTGACACGCTTGCGAAGGGTCTGGCGCATGGTCTGGAAATTCGCCATTCGCATCGCAGCGCAATGCCGTGACCTGACAGCCTAACTTTTGCAACACCAAAACGGCGCAGCGCCCTGCAGAACCATGCAAACCATCAAGCACCACATGAAAAGGACGTTGCAGTTGAATATCTTCTAAAATGGCATGTTGATACTGCAAACAATAACTGACATCAAATTGATGGGTTAAAGCAGGCATGCTCACTTTGCGCTGTGGTGAAAACTGCAAACTGGCCACATAGGCAACCTGTTGAATCATCTCAGGGCACGGTGGTTGTCCCTGCATAATCCATTTAATGCCATTGTCACTTTTTGGATTATGGCTGGCGGTGACCATAATGCCATTGCCTGCAAATTGGCGCGCGCTGTAATACAGCATTGGGCTAGAACAACAGCCCACGTTCACTACATCAAAACCTTGTTTTTCGAATATTGTTTGTATAATTTGGGCGTAAGCAGGACTACTCAAACGAGCATCATAACCAATCACCACAGTTGTTTGCGCTGCTTGCTGGTACTGGCACACCAGACCATAGGCAATCGCTTCAACCAACTCGGGCGTTAAAAATGTGATTTTTCCACGAATATCATAGGCCCGAAAGACCTGCCATGGAAAGATAGGTTGTTGAATATTCATATCTTTGGAACTTCAGAATCCAGCAAAACCGCATATGCGTTTGCCTTATTCACACAACATAAATGTTTTAAAATATTTCTAGTTTATATCCGAAAACAATCGAACTGTTAATACTATTTAAGTTATTGGCACGTGTTATAAAGTCATGCGTTGTAAATTCTTTTATATTTCAGACTGAAAGAGCCGTAAGGCTCTTCCAGCTTCGCATCAGTTTTTACCAGTATGTCCAAAACCACCTGCACCGCGCTCAGTTGCCACAAATTCATCAACTTGTTCAAACTCAGCTTGTACCACAGGGACGAGCACATACTGTGCCAAACGCTCACCTGGTTCCAAAGTAAATGCAGCTTGACCACGGTTCCATACCGAAACCATTAACTCGCCTTGGTAGTCTGAGTCAATTAAACCAACTAAGTTACCTAAAACGATGCCATGTTTATGACCTAAGCCTGAACGTGGCAAAATTAAACCTGCAAAACCTGTATCTTCGATATAAATGGCTAAACCTGTTTTCACCAATACCGTTTGACCTGGTTCAATCACTGTTGGTTCAGTTACACATGCACGCAAATCTAGACCCGCTGAACCTTGCGTCGCATAAGTTGGCATTGGCCATTCTTGTCCTAAACGTGCATCTAGAACTTTAACTTGAACCTTCATATTGTTTCCTACTGTTTCAAAAATAAATATTGGGATTAACGCTTAATTAAAGCGCGTAAATTTTCGAGGTAATGCTGGGCTTGCTGTTTCGGATCGACATTGCCTGCCAGCTTTTTCTTGCGCCCTAACCATTCCAGCTCATCTTGCGGTAACTCATCCAAGAAACGGCTTGGGGTCATTTGACGCATTTGTCCACCCGCCTTGCGCTGTTCCGCCAGCGTAATGGTCAAGCCCTGACGCGCACGGGTAATGCCCACGTACATCAAACGGCGTTCTTCTTCGACCGTTTCTGCCACAATCGAGTTCTTATGCGGCAATAACTCTTCTTCCAAACCAATTAAATACACGAATGGAAATTCCAAACCTTTGGATGCATGCAAGGTCAGCAAATTGACTTTATCGGTGTCTTCTTCTTCCTGTTGTTGCTCCAGCATATCCAGCAACACCATTTTGCGAATAACGCTTTCAATATTGCGCTCATCGACATCTTCGGCACGGTTAATCAGACTTTGAATACTGCTATACAGCACTTCAATATTGTCGAGTTTGGTTTTTTCCTGCGCAGGTGTCGCTGCAGTCTCTTTGACATAATCGATGTAACCCGCTTCCAGCATCATTTGGCGAATAATTGGTACAGGTTCATCATCTTCCAGCAATTCACGGGTAAAGTTACTAATGAACTCGGCAAATTCCGCCAATTGTGTCGTGGCCTTTTTCGGAATTGCCATGGTCAGACGTTGGTCCCCCGCCGCAGCCAACAGCGACAGATGATTTTCCTGCGCAAATAAGCCCAGTTTTTCTAGGGTCACAGGACCAATCGCACGTTTGGGCGTATTGATAATCCGCAAGAAAGCACTGTCATCTTCAGGGTTAATAATCAGACGCAAATAACTCATCATGTCTTTAATTTCGGCACGTGCGAAGAAAGACTGACCACCCGACAATTTATATGGAATCTGCATTTGACGCAGTTGCGTCTCTAAAATACGCGCCTGAAAGTTACCACGGTACAAAATCGCGTAGTCTTTCCAGTTTTTACCGTTCATCAACTTGTGCGTAATCAGGTCTTTGACTACACGTTCTGCTTCATCATCGTCATTACGGCAAGTAATCACGCGAATGACTTCACCATGCCCTTTATCCGACCATAGTTTTTTATCGAAGATATGGGGATTGTTGCCAATCACGGTATTGGCCGCTTTAAGAATACGGCTGGTCGAACGATAATTCTGTTCCAGTTTAATGACTTTTAAATTGCGAAAATCTTCATTTAGCAATGCCATATTTTCTGGCTTCGCGCCACGCCATGCGTAGATCGATTGGTCATCATCGCCAACCGCGGTGAATTGCCCCATCACGCCGACCAAGAGTTTCACCAAAATATACTGCGCAGTATTGGTATCTTGATACTCATCGACCAGTAAATAGCGAATACGGTTTTGCCAACGATCTCGTACTTCTTGGTTTTCTTGTAATAAGCGCGTTGGCATCACAATCAGATCATCAAAATCCACTGCATTGTAGGCGCGTAAATTACGCTCGTACAATTGATACAAATGCGCCATTTGAATGTCTTCAGGCGTTTCACAAGTCGTATGTGCCTGCTCAGGTGGAATCAAATCATTTTTCCAGTCTGAAATCATTTTCATGGCTTTGGCAATCAACTCTTTGCTTTCTGCACCCGACATATTATCGCGATGCATCAAGTCCATCAGAATTCGCTTACAGTCATCAGCATCCAAAATGGAGAAATTGGCTTTTAACGGCGTATTTTTAAGTTCGAGACGTAATAAATTCAGACCAAAGGTATGGAAGGTTGACACCGACAGCCCTTTGGCTTCTTCACGTGACAATAGCTTAGTCACACGCTCTTTCATCTCGCGTGCGGCTTTGTTGGTAAAGGTCATCGCAGTAATACGATGCGCAGGAATACCACAATGCTTAACCAAATAAGCAATTTTACGGGTAATCACCGAGGTTTTACCCGAACCCGCCCCTGCAAGTACTAACAAGGGTCCTTGAGTGTATTTCATGGCTTCAAGTTGCTTGTCATTGAGTTGACTTGCCAGCGACATAGTAATTCCTCTTTTTTCTCCGAGCTAGATTATAGACATCAAACCCCCAGATGCCTAACCTAAAATGTCGATTATCTGTTCATAAAAAAAGCCACCTCAAGGTGGCTTTTCCGAAACTCAATGATTTCTAAGCAAACAAAATATTCATTATTTTGTTTCGAATACAGTAATTTCTACACGACGGTTTTGTTCACGACCCGCAGCAGTATCATTGCTTGCGATTGGTGAAGATGAACCATAACCACGTGCAGTCATACGCGAACTAGAAATACCTTGAGAAGATAAATAGCTCATCACTGAGTTAGCACGGTTTTGTGATAATGGGTTGTTAATGGCATCTGTACCAGTGTTGTCAGTATGACCATGAATCACAAGTGCAAGTTTGTTTGCTGTACCATCTTCACGTAATACACGTGCTACATCGTTCAATGCAGTTTGGAAACGTGGTTGAATAGTGTAAGAGTTGGTAGCAAAGGTCACGCTCGGCATTACCAAGTTAATCGAACCATCTTGGTTACGGTCAACATCTACACCAGTACCTGCAAGTTCTTCACGTAAACGCTTCTCTTTTTTGTCCAAGAGTAGACCAGCACCGCCGCCCACTACAGCACCAATCGCTGCTGCTTGACCCATTTTATCTTTGTCTGCATTTGAATATGCAAGACCAGCACCCAATAATGCACCTAGACCTGCACCGATTGCCGCTTTGTCATATTCCATACCTGTGCCAGTAGATTGACAACCTGAAAGAACCAACGCCCCTGCTACTGCTGATGAAATTAATAGTGCACGCATGACATGCCTCCATTTGTGTGTTTTGTTTATGCCTGAAATGGTCGCCGAAATAAATAACTTAGACCATTGATTTTTTGTTAATAATAGCCTGCGCAGTTACAATTTGTAATAATTAATTTCATTTTTGAATGCGCATTCATCACATTCCCTACACGTTTCTCCAATCATGAAGAAGAATTTACGAAATACAACGCTTGTTTTATTTTCAGAATTTGTAACTATATTCCATAACGATAATGGATGATTTTACTCAGGATTATTTTTTATATGTCATCTCAAGCAAACAAACAACCCATACTAAAAAAAATCACACGTGGACTGACTGTTGGCTCTGTCATGACGGGCAGTACTTTTTTTCATGGTCCGCCAGTTTTGGCGCTCGGTTTCACCAAACTGTTTAAACAGTCACGTAAAGTGGATGAAACCAACATCAACATTACCAATAGCTGGTTAGGTGTCAATAACTGGTTGATTGATAATGTATTGCCACATTTAAAATGGGACATCACTGTCGATGAAGATCTCGACTTAAGCATGCAAGGTCGCTATCTCATGACCTGTAACCATCAAAGTTGGGTCGACACCACCGTCAATCAATATTTTGGGCTGACCCGCATGCCGCTGACGCGTTTCTTCACCAAATGGGAACTCATCTTTATTCCCTTCGTTGGACAAGCCTTCAAGATTTTGGGCTTCCCAATGATGAAGCGCCATACTAAAGAAGAAATTGCCAAAAATCCTGAACTCAAAACCCGAGACATGGAAGAAGCACGCAAAGCTTGTGAGCAATTGCTCAGTCAGCCGTTTACTTTGTTGAACTATTTAGAGGGAACGCGCTTTACCCCTGAAAAACATCAGCAGCAAAACTCGCCTTACCAAAATTTGCTCAAACCTAAAGCTGGTGGTCTTGCTCTCGCCCTGAATATTCTGGGTGATCAAATTGATGCCTTGGTCGACATGACTATTGTCTATCCAGACGGTGCGCCTGGTTATGGTGAATTCTGGTTAGGAGAAGTCGGTCGCATTGCCGTGAATTTACGTAAAATCGACATTCCTGACTGGGTTTTAGGCGGAAACTATGAGGATGATGAAGAATATCGTGCGCGTTTCCAAGCATGGGTCGATCAACTCTGGACTGAGAAAGATCAGCTGATTAGTCAGATGAAAGCCAAGTATTCGACGACTGCTGAAGTACATAAGGTATAAACCGATGAAGCAGAACAGTTCAGCACCGAAATCAAAGTATCATCGTGTCGATCCACAGAGTTGGTCATTCAAACTCTATCTGATCTATGACACCTTTATGGTATTTCTGATCATTTTCAACTTGTTCTGCTTGGCTGCCAATTTCTTCCTGATGAGCAATATTGGTGGCTGGTTCTTAAGCTCGATTCATTTAGATGACGTCGTCAGTTTCTATCGTACGCATCTGCACCCTTGGGTCATTACCACCGAAGCTTGGTTTATCTTGTTTTTAATTACCGAGCTGCTGGTGCGTTGGATCATCGCCATCATTTATCGACATCATCGACGCTGGTTCTTCTTCCCATTTATTCACTGGTATGAAGTCCTTGCGATTATTCCGCACTTGCGTTTCTTGCGGTTATTCCGTGCAGGTATTATTGTTTTTCGCCTGCATGAACTGGGCTATAACGTTATTCCGCAATCCATTCAACAACGTGCCAAATTTTACTATCGCGTGATTATGGAAGAATTGTCAGATCGAGTGGTGATTACCGTTCTGGATGGCGTCAAACATGAACTGAATACCAGTTCCACCCATAAAAAAATCATTCATGATTTGGTCGATCACCACCGCACCTTATTTGCCCAAGCCCTGGCTGAAGTATTACAAGAATCTCTGGCGGTTGAACTGAAAGAACAACAATCGGTCATTGCGCAAAATATTGGCGCCATCGTCAATAAATCGATTGAAGATACCCCTGAGCTGACGCAACTGTTACGTTTAATTCCAATTGTCGGCAGTCGGATTGAGCATCAGATTCAGAGCATCGGACAGCGTTTAGGAGAAAATATTACTTACGGTATTTTAGAACCCTTAATGGCAGGTAGCCCTGAACAACCGAACCATACCTATAAGTTAATTGCTGAAAAAGTCAGCGAATTAAACATCGATAATGAAACACTCGAACAACTGGTTGAGTCTGCAGTCTATGAAAGTTTGGATGCAATTCGTAAACAAGTGAAAGTAAAACAGTGGCTGGAAGACCTTGAAGAGCTCGATCAAGCTAAAGAATAAGCATTAAGATAAAAAAGTTACAAACTTGGCTAGAGAATTCATGGAATTTGTTCTAGGATTTGCTCTATTTACAACATCGCTTCGGCATAAAACCAATAGCTTCGAAGTCTCAAGGATAAAATATGGCTGATATTCGGATCACCGGTAGAATGGTTAACTTTAGTAGATTAACCTTCGACACAAATGACCATAATGCCATTCGTCAACAACTGACCCAATTACTTCAAGACAGCACCACTCATGGTGCTCTTGTGATTTTAGACAGTACTGTTGAACAGGAGCTAATTGCCCTGATTCAACTGCTGCTCGACTTAGATTTACAGCCAATGGCTGTGATTGACGGACTATTGGGTGATCAAGCACGTGCAATTCAATTCCCTGTGCTGCCAGCCGACAATAAGCCCTTACAACGCATTAAAGCCACGCAAGAACAAGTGATTGTTGAAACCGTGGCCGAACAACCGGAAAGCGATGAAAGTGAAACCAAAGCTGCGGCGCCAGCACGTCACATTGGTCACATCACCTCCTATCACGATGAAATCTTGCGTACAGGTCAATGCTTGGTCCAAGATCATGGCGATATTATTGTGAATGCAGGCATTAACAGTGGTTCGGAAGTAATCTCTTCAGGAAATATACATATTTATGGCAGTGCTCGTGGTAGAGTTATCGCAGGTGCTGGTGGAAACAGTGCTGCTCGCATTTTCTGTCATTCGCTAGAAGCCGAATTGGTTTCAATTGCGGGGACATATTGTGTTGCTGATGATATTCCACCCCATGTCGTAAAAAAGTCCGTACATATTTATTTAAATGAAAACCAAGAGCTTGAATTTAAAGCTCTGGAATTTTAATGTATAAATAAACACCAAAACCCCGCTAATTAAAGGGGGGATACCATAACAGGAGTGGATTCGGTGGCGAAAATTGTTGTCGTAACATCAGGCAAAGGTGGCGTAGGCAAAACTACGACCAGTGCATCTTTTGCAACAGGTTTAGCCCTACGTGGTCACAAAACTGTTGTTATCGATTTTGACGTAGGTTTACGTAACTTAGACCTTATTATGGGCTGCGAACGTCGTGTAGTTTATGATTTTGTGAATGTTTTAAATAACGAAGCACGATTACAACAAGCACTTATTCGTGATAAAGATATTGAAAACTTATACATTTTGCCAGCATCACAAACGCGCGACAAAGATGCGTTAACAGATGAAGGCGTTGCGCGTGTAATGGACGAATTAGCTCAGGAATTCGATTACATTATTTGTGACTCACCTGCGGGCATTGAACGTGGTGCAATCCTTGCGATGTACCATGCTGATGAAGCAATTATTGTCACCAACCCTGAGATTTCCTCAGTACGCGACTCTGACCGCATCATTGGTATGCTGGACAGCAAAACTAAAAAAGTAGAACAGAACGAAGGACGTATACGCAAGCATTTGTGTATTACGCGCTTCAACCCTGAACGTGCAGACAAGCAAGAAATGCTCACCATTGATGACATTTCGAAAGACATTTTACGTGTACCTACACTCGGTGTCGTGCCTGAATGTAAGAGCGTTTTACAAGCATCGAACGAAGGTAAGCCTGTGATTCTGTTCAATGAAGCAGAAGCTGGACAAGCTTATGATGACCTCGTGGCACGCTTCTTGGGTGAAGAACGTCCTTACCGTCACATTACAGTCAAACCTAAAGGCTGGTTAGCACGATTATTTGGAGCGTAAATATGGCAGGATTCTGGAGTAAACTATTCAGTAGTGACGATAAACCATCAAGCGCGCAAATGGCGAAAGACCGCTTGAAAGTCATCGTGGCTTCTGAACAGGGGTTAGGAAAACGTTTAAGCCAAGATAAAATTGACCAAATGAAAAAAGAGATCATGCAAGTGGTCAACCGATATGTTCGCGGTGTGGATGAACAACATATTCAAATGTCGGTTCGCTCAGAAGCAAATATTGAAATGCTTGAGATGAATATCAATTTGCCTGAAGAGCGATAATCTGAATTCTGATTAGTCAAGCAAATTGATTCAAGGCAAAATAGCGACAGCTATTTTGCCTTTTTAGTTTGAAAAGAATATACCAAGGAGTTTGCGATGGCATTATCTCAGCCAGCAACGTTTAATGAAGAATGGTCGGATGAGCGCGTTTTTGCCTATTTAAATCAGCTTCCTCCTGCAGGAGTTAATGCCGACTTTCATGTTCTTTACCACGCATTCAAACACATGCGCCCAATGGATTATCAACGCTTGTTAACTCAATTTGTTGCTGATGGTCGTGATGTAAATGCAACCAATCCGCAAGGTCAGCGTATTCATGATGTGATTGCTGAATACCCGCGCCAACGTGCTGAATTTCTCGAAGTATTGGCAAAATTTGCTTAAGCTTCAAAGCCTACCTCGTGTAGGCTTTTTTATTTCGACGCTAAAACAAAAATTGCATCAGCACAGGAAAACTCAATGCAAATAACAGGGTTTGCATGCTGATAATCGCGGCCATGAGTTGACTGTCACCATTAAAGAATCGGGTCAGAATATACGATGCCGAAGCCGTAGGTAAAGCAAAAAATACCACCAATACCTGAATATGCAATGCTTCTAGCCCCAAACCTTTCCCTATCGCATAAGTCAAAACAGGCACCAGCAGCAATCGCGACAGGCTATTCCACATCACTCGCCAGAAATCAGGTTTTAACTGGCTAAATTGCAGTGCAGCGCCAACCGAAATCAGCCCCAAGGGTAAACTGGTACTTGCCAGTAATTTCAATAATTGCGCAGCACCTGCATACAAGCTCAATCCCGACAAATTAAATAAAATTCCCGCCACACACGCCAGAATTAAGGGATTCTTGCCAATCGAGATCAAGGTCTGGCGAAACTGCCCCGTTGCACTCTGGCTAAACGACCACACCGAAAGCACATTCACCACAGGAATGGCCACTGCAATGATCATGGCAAATAAGTGCATCCCTGTTGCACCAAACATCAACCCCATTAAAGAAAGCCCGATATAGGTATTAAAGCGGATCTGGCTTTGTAGGTAGACACCAAAACGGCGTACGGGAATGCGCACATAGACCTTAAGAATCAGTAAAAACACACTAACCAGCAGGATGACCAGCAGCGAGCAGATGTAGAGACTCAGGATTGAACTCAGCTCTAACTTCACATCCGCCAAATTGCTAAACAACAACGCTGGGAATAAAATGTAATAGTTTAATTTCTCAGAATTTCCCCAAAATTCATCTTGTAAAAAGCGAGTTCGTTTAAAGATGTATCCCATCCCAATCAAACCGACCAATGGGAAGAGTGCCAAAATCATGTTCATTGTGATGTTCCAATTCCTGTACACAAGTCTGCTTTGACTCGCGTTGCAATCAGAATATAATCCTAATCTACACTCATAATAAAATGAGTATTTACTCATACCTCTAATGACTTTTAGCCAGCTTGAAATTTTCTTATTGGTCGCAAAGCACCAAAGTTTTAGCAATGCGGCAAAACAACTGGGAATTTCTCAGTCTGCCGTTTCACATGCCATTAAAAGTCTGGAGCATTTTTGGCGTGTGCAGTTGTTTAGTCGTGAACAGAACACTGTACTACTCACCGATATTGGACAGCAGCTGCGTATTCATGCTCAAGAAATTTTAAATACAGCACAAGTGATGCAACAGCAAGTCGCAGCAACGCATGGGCTACAGCAAGGCAGCTTGAGAATTGGTTCCTTTGGCGCATCCGCATCAATTCACCTTTTGCCTGAACTGCTACAGGCTTTTAGAACACAATATCCAAACATCGAGGTTTTTGTTGAAGAAGGCACCGATGATGAAGTCACGCAATGGATTTTAAATCAGCAGGTGGATGTCGGGTTTGCGGTCCTGCCCAATCATCAACTGGATACCTTCCCGCTGATTAAAGATATTTTTATTGCGCTGATTCCCAACTCATACCCAATTGCACAAATGAGTCAGGTGGATATTACCCAGCTCAAACACTATCCCTTTATTTTGACCAAAGCGGGCAGTCAAACGCATATTGAAAAACTGCTCAAACAATATGAAATTCAGCCCAAGATTCAGTATCAACTGTCGCAACTGTTAACCATTTTAAATATGGTCAATCAGCACGAAGGGATTTCTATTGTGGCGGATATGGCGATGACACCTGAATTACTGGCGCTACATCCCAACGTTGTGAAAAGACCCTTGCTTCCCAATACACAACGCGAGATTGGACTGGCAGTCCGCAATCAAAAACTGATGAGCCCCGCAACACGCGCCTTTATCGAGCTTGCACAGACCATGTTCTATGATTAGATCCAATAAAAAAGCCTGCTAGAAAGCAGGCTTTTTTGAGAAGCAACATTAAACCAGAATATCACGTTTGCCATTGGCACCCATGGAACTCACAATGCCATTTTCTTCCATCTGGTCAATGATACGAGCAGCACGGTTATAACCCAAACTAAACTTGCGCTGTAAAGACGAGGTAGAAGCTTTACGGGTTTCTAAAACAAAAGAAACACACTGGTCATACAAGGCATCTCGATCAGAACCTGCATCCCCCTCTTCGAAACCACGTGAAGTTGGCTCTTCATCATACGGGGTTAAAATTTCATCGATATAGTCTGGATCACCACGCTCGCGCCATGCATCACAAATCCGGTTAACTTCATCATCAGAAATAAAGGCACCATGCACACGTTCAGGCTCAATTTTACCAGGTCCTAAAAACAGCATATCACCATGCCCCAGCATATCCTCGGCGCCGCCAGCATCCAGAATGGTACGCGAGTCAATTTTACTGTTCACACGTAAAGCCACACGGGTTGGGATATTGGCTTTAATCAAACCGGTGATCACATCAACCGATGGACGCTGTGTCGCCAGGAGTAAATGAATCCCTGCTGCACGTGATTTTTGTGCCAAACGGGTAATCATTTCTTCCGCTTTTTTCCCGACCTGCATAATCATGTCTGCAAATTCGTCCGCGACAATCACAATTGAAGGTAAAGGAGTTAATCGCGGTGCGCGTTCACCTACTACGGAATCACTGGCTTTCCACGTTGGGTCAATTAAGTCTTCGCCATTCGCCAGTGCTTCTTCAACCTTGCGGTTATAGTCCGCAAGTTTACGAATTTTCAAGAAGGACATGAGCTTATAACGGCGTTCCATTTCATTGACACACCAGTTTAAAGCACTTACCGCATCTTTCATGTCGGTCACTACAGGCGTGAGCAAATGCGGAATATCGTTATAGTTCGCCAATTCCAGCTGCTTCGGATCAATTAAGATTAAGCGCAATTGATCTGGCGTATATTTCAGTAACATCGACAAAATCATCGAGTTCACTGCAACAGATTTACCCGAACCTGTTGTCCCCGCCACCAACATATGTGGTGCCTTGCCCAAGTCCGTGATCACGGGATTACCGGAAATATCCTTACCCATTGCCATAGACAGTAAGCCCGCTGGGTCACGATATGCAGGTGTTTCCAAGAGTTCAATCAAGCGCACCATTTCACGTGCACTATTGGGCACTTCAATCCCAATATACGGTTTGCCTGGTATGACTTCGACCACGCGCACTGACGCCATCGACATAGAACGCGCCAAATCTTTAGAGATATTGGTCACTTTAGAAGCTTTCACCCCTGGCGCTAGATCCAGCTCAAAACGTGTCACGACTGGACCCGGTTGAGCCTCCACCACTTTGGCTTTGACATTAAACTCTTGCAGCTTAATTTCGAGTAATTCAGACAGGCGCGCCAATTGCTCGGCCGTAAAATTGACCTTTTTATTCGGATCGACACGATCCAGCAATTCCAAACCCGGTAAGGTTGGTAAATCACGACGTTTTTGTGCCACCTGCATGGCACGTGACATCGGTCGTCCAGCGGCATCCGTCAATGGCGCATCAAAATCGAATTCATCTTCGTCTTGTGGTTTGCCAGCAGTTTCTTGCCACGCTTCGATAAATTCTTCTTTCGATAACTCAGCTTTGCTCTGTGCGGCAGTATTTGCAGCAATTGCTGGCGAAGCATGTTGAATCGGTGCTTGTACAAATGCAGAAGATTGCGCATAGGATGATGTCGTCGGCTGCGTTACTACAGCAGCAGCTTCAGCCTGTTGCTCTTCCGCATCAAAATCATCCAGAAAACGATCTAATTCATCATTCAATAAACGTGCTTTGACTGCACCTTCCGCAACGCCAGCGGTTGTTGCTGTCGCTACGGTTACACCCACAACTGCCGATTCAGCAATCGCGAGATCAGCCGCATATTCAACAGGTTGAATGACTTGCAGTTCAGGACGTTGAAATGGAGTATGGATATCAGTTGCCGTTTTGCCACTTGGTACGGCCGCGAGCAAATCATCAAAAATTTCGTCGTCGTCCCAATCGACACTACTTTTGGCTTTGTTGGCTGGAACGTCAAGCTGGACATCAGCAGGATGCTCTCGCTGAACCACCGAACCAAAGTCATGCTTGGGAATGACCGTTTCATCTTCGGCTGCTTTGAGTAATGCCTCAATATCTTGTTTGTGCTGATGATCATTATGGGTATTCAGCGCACGCCACACTTCACCTGTCGCAATTTTACGCTGACTGTCTTGTTCGAGTTGGTGTGCTTTGGCTAAAGTTTTCTCAAACTCTTCGTCATCATCTAAATCAATCGCCATATCTTGAGTCGTGGTTGACTCTTTCTGCACCATATCATCAAACAAACGTTCTGCTGCAGCGCCTGCAACGAAAGGTTGCTCTACAGGTATTTGCGGCTGAGTTTCAGCTGTGGATTCTACAGCTACAGAAGTCTTGCTCGGTGCAACGGCAACCACCTGTTTTTTCACCTGTGGTGTAGTACGGTCAAAATCCGACTCACTTTCAGGCACATTTTTATAGAATAAATCTTGTAAGTAAGCAGGTGTCGCTTGCAGTGTCTCCCAAGTCTTATTCCACTTCACGCCAAAAGCGAGGGTAAACAATACCAGCCAGAAGACGATCAAGAAAATTGCTGCACCATAGATGGTCAGAAGCTGACTTAAACTTTGCCCCAACTCATAACCAATAATGCCACCAGAGGCATTGGCTAAAGTGTCCGCAGGCACTTCCCAGAATAAAAACAATAAAGTTGCCGTTGCCAACAGGATAAAAAATTGGGCAGCATAACGAAATGGTCGGTTCAAAAAGCTACGTGGCCACCAGACCTGAATTGCTTCAATAAATAAAAAAATTGGAATGAGTAAGCTTGCCCAGCCTAAAAATCCAAACAATAAATCTGAAATCCATGCTCCTGCAACACCACTTGCATTTGACACCTGTTGAGTGTCACTCGAAATATGCATCCAACCTGGATCAAAAGGCGTATAAGTGACTGTTGCAAGGAACAGATAAATCCCAAATGAGACTAAAAATAATGTCATCATTAAGCGCTGTGCATAAGCACCCGACACCGCAGTCATACTCTGTCCTGTAGGCATTTTTTCATTCATGTTTTTCTGGAAAACAACCTGAATTTGTTTCTTAATAAAACCTGATATTATGCACCTGTTCAAGTAAAAAAGATGCAAGATTATGAGGGCTTGTTGTTAACTTTATTCTATATAGCTCAAATCGATTTGCATGATCAATATTACCCACATTGATCACACACAACTGTTATACACTTTCACGTATAATTTCATAAATTTTGAAAGAAAAAAAGGATGTCGCGAATGAGCGCTCGTCACTCACGATTAATTATTTTAGGTTCTGGCCCTGCTGGTTACAGCGCTGCGGTTTATGCTGCACGTGCTAATTTAAAACCAACTCTGATTGCAGGCTTACAATTGGGTGGTCAATTGACCACAACAACCGAAGTCGATAACTGGCCGGGTGACCCTGAAGGTTTAACAGGTCCAGCGTTGATGGAACGTATGCAAGCCCATGCAGAACGTTTTGGCACTGAAATCGTGTATGACCACATTAATGAAGTGGACCTGAGTGTTCGTCCATTTGTGCTTAAAGGTGATATGGAAGAGTTCACCTGTGATGCGCTAATCGTTTCAACAGGTGCGACTGCCCAGTATTTAGGTTTAGAATCTGAAGCTAAATTCATGGGGCAAGGCGTGAGTGCTTGTGCAACTTGTGATGGTTTCTTCTATAAAAACCAGAAAGTCATGGTCGTGGGTGGTGGTAACACTGCTGTGGAAGAAGCACTTTATCTGTCTAACATTGCTTCACATGTGACTTTGGTTCATCGCCGTGACAGCTTACGTTCTGAAAAAATCCTACAAGACCATTTATTTGAAAAAGAAAAAGAAGGCAAAATTAGCATTCTTTGGAACAATCAAGTCGATGAAGTGTTGGGTGACAACACGGGTGTGACTTCAGTACGTTTAAAATCAACGACTGATGAAAGCACACAAGATGTAGACGTTCAGGGCTTATTCATTGCCATTGGTCACAAACCAAATACGGGCATGTTCGAAGGTCAACTCAACTTGCGTGATGGCTATATTCAAGTACAAAGCGGTACTTCAGGTAATGCCACTGCAACTTCAGTTGCTGGTGTATTTGCAGCGGGTGACGTTGCAGACAGTATTTATCGTCAAGCCATTACTTCTGCAGGTTCAGGCTGTATGGCTGCACTCGATGCTGAAAAATATTTAGATGCACTAGGTTCATAATCTTTTACATCAAACAAGACCGCCCAATTTGGGCGGTTTTTTTATGTATGATAGAGCAAAGAATGACACTTTGAATGACATCATGCCACACACTTTAGCGCCTTCTGAATTTTTATTTCCTGATCCGATTGCCTCTGACCCAGAAGGACATGGACTGATTTGTATTGGTGCAGACCTCTCCCCTTCCACCTTGTATGAAGCCTATACCCACGGTCTCTTTCCATGGTTTTCAGCCGATGAACCAATTTGCTGGTGGTGCCCAGAGCCACGTTGCATTATTCGACCTGAACAGTATCATCCAAGCAAATCCCTACTGCGTAACATGAAGAAGCATGACTATAAAATTACCATCAATCATGCTTTTGAATCTGTGATTCGCTCTTGTGCCCTGCCGCGTAGCTATGCCGATGAAACGTGGATTTCAGAAGACATCATTCAAGGCTATTTGGGCATGTTTGCTGCGGGCTATGCCTATAGCGTGGAAGTCTGGGAGCAGGAGCAGCTTGTCGGCGGACTATATGGCGTCAGCATTGGCAAGGGCTGTTTTGGGGAATCCATGTTTAGCACTCGTAGCGACGTATCGAAAATGGCGTTTTACACCCTCATGCTGCTCGGTCAGGAGAATAAACTCGCATGGATTGATTGTCAGCTGGTCAATGAGCATTTGCTCAGTCTCGGTGCCTGTACGATTTCTCGACAAGAGTACTTAAATTCGTTACAAGATATTATAAAACAACCCCCTATCGATTGGAAAAAGTATCAAGAGGGTGTATTTTCAAGTAAAAGAATAGCGTTATCTGCGCAGTTAATCGAATGAGAACAATAGAGGGATCTTTATGAATTCTTATCACCCGAAGTCCCTGCTCAATGATTTGCAGTACTACATTACACCACCACATGAATGCAGTTACCTTGAAAAAAAATCAGCACGGATGGTTTTTCTAGATCCAGCACATCGGATTGATGTGGTGACTTTATCCGAACTTTCTCGGGTTGGATTCCGCCGTAGCGGTGACTTTGTCTATCGTCCCGAATGTCACCTGTGCCGACAGTGTCTGTCTTGCCGTGTGCCTGTACAAGACTTTCAGATGAACAGTCAGCAAAAGAAAGCATGGAAGCGCAATCAAGATTTGACCGTAAAAATTAGCCAGCCCAAAGATGCCAGTGATGTACATTATGCCTTGTATGAACGTTACATCCGTGAACGACATGCCGATGGCGATATGTTCCCCCCAAGTTATGATCAGTTTGAAAAATTCCTGATTCATAGCTGTAGTGAAAGCTTTTTCCTAGAACTTTGGAAAGACGAACAATTACTGTGTGTATCTACCTGTGACCAACTGGATGATGGTTTGTCTGCGGTATATACCTTTTTTGATCCCGATGAAAACCGCCGTTCTTTGGGAGCTTTTGCCATTATGAAACAAATTGAATATGCTCAACAGCAACAGCTGGACTATGTCTATTTGGGTTACTGGGTGCCACATTCCAATAAAATGAACTATAAATCGCAATACACCCCGTTAGAACTGTTACTGGATGGGCAATGGCGTCGCATTAATCGTTCCCTCAGTACCGAAGAAATCCAGCTGTTGGGAAACTCCTTAATGACCACACTCCCCTCAGGCTGGAACAACTCGATTATTAAATAAGCCCATATAAGATGGAGCGAATTGGCTCCACCCAAGGCTATTTAAACAATTGCGAAAAATCATCGGTACAGGCTTTGACCATAATAATGGCATGCTCGCGTCCGCCATTTGGGCAGGGATAGTAATTTTTACGCAAATCAATCTGATGGAAACCCGATTTTTCATACAATGCTATTGCAGCCTGATTACTTTCCCGCACTTCCAAAAAAATTTGTACAGGTTGATTTTTTAAGAGTGCAATCGATTGATCTAATAGCTGATAGCCCAAGCCTTTGCCCTGCTGATTCGGATGAACCGCCATCAAGAGTAAATTCGCTTCATCCAAGACAGGCTGTAAAATGCAAAACCCCACCACTTGCCCAGCCTGCTCAATCACCGTACTTTGGTAACTCTCTACTGCATCCTGAAATTGCGTGATTGTCCAAGGATGGCTTTGCACCAATTTTTCAATTTGAGCGACAGCATTGACATCGCTGTGCTGCATTAAACGAATCATGCCTGTTCATCTTACTGATCTATATGAACAGGCATTATAAAAATTTTTTGCCTAGAAACGAACAACAACAGGGATATTTTTAATCTCCCCATGCTGTTTCAAGTTTAGAATCTAGCGCTACAAACCTAGTTTCGCCTTCCAGTTCGCCAATAAACTGATGGTATCCAAATGATTTGGATGAAAGCCTGGTTTAAAGTACGCCAGCATTTCACGTCCCATTCCTGTAATAATGCCTTTGGACGGACTATAGCCATAAATGTAGATGTCTTTTAAAGCCTTAAAATTAAGTTGCTTGTCTTGTTTTAATAAGCGTAAGACAAAATAGCTTTGCACGACAAATAAGGTTGCCATGGCCGCAATTAAAGAGCCACAACGCGCGAAATAAGCTTTCATACCCGTTCCAAAAACCCCTTCAAAGACATCGTAAGCTACGGCTTTATGCTCATTCTCTTCGACTGCATGCCAGTACCACATGGTCGACATGGTTTCATCAGTCATCAATTCCTGAATATGTCGATTAATCAGTAATTGCGAGGCAATGGTTGCCGTAAAGTGTTCCAGCGCGGTAGTTCCCATCAAGTCGATCATTTCTTGGGTAACACCTAGAGGCTTAAACAAAATAGCAGCGGTTTTACGAAAACCTTGAATGACTTGATCAGTTTGCTGTTCTAAACGCGCGACATCATGTCCGTACTTTTGTGCTGAAGCATTAAAGCCCACATGTTCTTGGGTATGCATGGCTTCTTGACCAATAAAGGCACTGATTTCTTTTTGCAAAGCCTGATTGTCTTTAATGGCGGGGTGATAACGAACTGCACGTACACTATCAATAAAGAATTGCTCACCTGCTGGAAATAGTGCCGATAATGCGGTCATAAAATGTGTCAGCCCTGCAGAACCATTCATCCAATATTCAGGCACATTTTCAAAATTAAAATTCATATGGCGTACAGGGAAACTTGCACCTGCGCGATTGGTAATTTTTACCTTAGCATTCATCCTGAGACTCCTATAGACCCCTACGGTCTAACCTGCTTTATGCTTGTTTTTCTTGTTTCTAATATTACGTTTTTCACCACAAGCGATAAGGGCAGATAGGGTCAAGGAACTATCAGTTAAGGACAGTTTTAAGGGGAAATTGTCTGACAATTACAACTATGTTTAATAAATCAAAATCCAATAAAAAATTCGTTTTATGAAATCTATACATATAAAAAAAGCGCCCCAAAGGAGCGCTTTTTTCACACAATAAAGTGATTATGCAGTTACTTTCGCAACAACACCAGCACCTACTGTACGACCACCTTCACGGATCGCAAAACGTAGACCTGGGTCCATTGCGATTGGGTGGATTAATTCTACTGACATTTCAACGTTGTCACCAGGCATTACCATTTCCACGCCTTCTTGTAATTGGATTGCGCCAGTTACGTCAGTCGTACGGAAATAGAATTGTGGACGGTAACCGTTAAGGAACGGAGTATGACGACCACCTTCTTCTTTAGAAAGTACGTATACTTCTGCGTCGAATTTAGTGTGTGGCTTGATTGTACCTGGTTTAGCAAGTACTTGACCACGTTGTACGTCTTCACGCTTAGTACCACGAAGAAGAACACCACAGTTCTCGCCCGCACGGCCTTCGTCAAGAAGTTTACGGAACATTTCTACGCCAGTTACAGTTGTTTTAACCGTATCTTTGATACCAACGATTTCAACTTCTTCGCCTACTTTAACGATACCAGACTCAACACGGCCTGTTACCACAGTACCACGACCAGAGATTGAGAATACATCTTCGATTGGCATTAAGAATGCTTTGTCGATAGCACGTTCTGGTTCTGGGATGTAAGAGTCAAGCGCTTCAACAAGAGCAAGAACTGAAGACTCACCATACTGACCAGCGTCGCCATTAAGCGCAGCAAGAGCAGAACCACGGATAATTGGAGTGTCATCACCTGGGAAGTCATAAGTAGAAAGAAGTTCACGGACTTCCATTTCTACTAATTCAAGTAATTCTTCATCATCAACAAGGTCACACTTGTTAAGGAATACAAGAATGTAAGGTACACCTACCTGACGAGAAAGAAGGATGTGTTCACGAGTTTGTGGCATTGGACCATCAGTCGCAGCACATACAAGGATCGCGCCGTCCATCTGAGCAGCACCAGTAATCATGTTTTTAACATAATCGGCGTGGCCCGGGCAGTCTACGTGAGCGTAGTGACGAGTTGGAGAATCGTATTCTACGTGTGAAGTATTAATTGTAATACCACGTGCTTTTTCTTCTGGTGCAGAGTCGATAGCTGCGTAATCTTTAGCTTCACCGCCGTAAGTTTTTGCACAGATCGTTGCAATCGCAGCAGTTAAAGTAGTTTTACCATGGTCAACGTGACCGATTGTGCCCACGTTCACGTGTGGCTTATTACGTTCAAACTTAGCCTTAGCCATTTGATTTTCCTTTTTAAACTACTCATGCAGGATCACTGCATGAGCAACTGGTTATTAACTAAAAAATTAGTTTGGGCTTATAGTAATCGAAAGATTACTCGTCGTCACCTTTTTTACCGCCAGATTGGAATTTAGCGATAATGCCTTCAGCCACGTTACGTGGAGTTTCAGCGTATTTAGCAAATTCCATTGAGTAAGTCGCACGACCTTGAGACATAGAACGCATTTGAGTCGCGTAACCAAACATCTCAGCAAGAGGTACTTCAGCTTTAATTGCTTTAGTTCCACCAGGAAGATCGTCCATACCTTGAACCATACCACGACGACGGTTTAAGTCACCCATGATATCGCCCATGTAGTCTTCTGGAGTTTCTACTTCAACTTTCATGATAGGCTCAAGAAGAACAGGATCTGCTTTCATGAAACCGTCACGGAATGCGTAAGAACCAGCCATTTTGAACGACAATTCGTCAGAGTCGACATCATGGTAAGAACCGTCAAATAATGTCGCTTTGATACCCACAACAGGGTAACCAGCCAAGACACCATTCTTCATACGTTCTTGAATACCTTTGTCAACCGCACCGAAGAATTCTTTAGGAACTACACCACCAACAACTTCTTCAACGAATTCGTAATCTTTTTCTGATTCAGGATCCATTGGCTCTAAACGTACGTATACGTGACCGAATTTACCTTTACCACCAGTTTGACGTACGAATTTACCTTCTTGTTCAACTGTCTTTTTGATCGTTTCACGGTAAGAAACCATTGGTTTACCAATGTTTGCTTCAACACCGAATTCACGCTTCATACGGTCAACAATGATGTCAAGGTGAAGCTCACCCATACCAGCAATAATTGTTTGACCAGATTCTTCGTCAGTACGAACGCGGAATGATGGATCTTCCTTAGCCAAACGACCTAAAGCAATTGACATTTTTTCTTGGTCAGCTTTAGTTTTTGGTTCAACAGCCAATGCAATTACTGGCTCTGGGAATTCCATACGCTCAAGTGTGATGACATTTTTCTCATCACAAAGTGTATCACCTGTAGTAACGTCTTTAAGACCTACACACGCAGCGATATCACCCGCACGGATTTCTTCAACGTCTTGACGATCGTTCGCGTGCATTTGCACGATACGGCCGATACGTTCACGTTTAGATTTAACTGGGTTATAAACAGAGTCACCTTGTTTAAGTACACCAGAGTAAACACGTACGAATGTTAAGTTACCTACGAATTTGTCGTTCATGATTTTGAACGCAAGTGCAGAGAATGGTGCTTCGTCAGACGCTTCACGAACTGCTTTAGTTTCAGCTTTGTCGTCTAGAATACCTTCAATCGCTTTAACTTCTGTAGGCGATGGTAAGAATTCAATTACTGCGTCCAACATACGTTGAACACCTTTGTTTTTGAACGCTGTACCGCAAAGCATTGGTTGAATTTGACAAGCCAAAGTTTGAACACGTAGACCAGCAACGATATCTTCTTTAGAAAGATCGCCTTCTTCTAGGTATTTGTCCATTAGCTCTTCAGAAGCTTCAGCAGCCGCTTCAACCATGTTTGTACGCCATTCTTCAGCAGAAGCTTGAAGCTCCGCAGGAATGTCACCGTACTCAAACTTCATACCTTGTGAAGCTTCATCCCAAATGATCGCTTTCATTTCGATCAAGTCGATTACGCCTTGGAAGTTTTCTTCAGCGCCGATAGGAATCACTACAGGTACAGGAGATGCACCTAAACGTGTCTTCATTTGTTCAACAACACGGAAGAAGTTTGCACCTGTACGGTCCATCTTGTTCACGAATGCTAAACGAGGCACTTGGTATTTGTTCGCTTGACGCCATACAGTTTCAGACTGAGGTTGTACACCACCTACAGCACAGTAAACCATACAAGCACCGTCAAGAACACGCATAGAACGTTCAACTTCAATTGTGAAGTCTACGTGTCCCGGAGTATCAATTACGTTGATACGGTGTTGTTCGAATTGGTTACCCATACCAGACCAGAAAGTAGTCGTAGCAGCAGAAGTAATGGTAATACCACGTTCTTGCTCTTGCTCCATCCAGTCCATTGTTGCTGCACCATCGTGTACTTCACCAATTTTGTGAGATACACCTGTGTAGAACAAAATACGTTCAGTGGTAGTTGTTTTACCTGCGTCAATGTGCGCAGAGATACCAATGTTACGGTAACGAGAAATTGGGGTTTGACGAGCCATGATTTCTAGCATTCCTAAATTTTGTTGTTTAAAACAGGACGCTTTAAGCTGGCGAACAGCTTAAAGCGATTCGATGACAATTTAGCGTAAGCCAGCTTGTCACCCTCCTGAATAGGGGCTGTTTTAGTCGCTTAGAAGCGGTAGTGTGAGAATGCTTTGTTGGCTTCAGCCATACGATGCACGTCATCACGCTTTTTAACCGCTGCGCCTTTACCTTCAGCTGCATCAAGCAACTCACCAGCAAGACGTAAAGCCATAGTTTTTTCAGAACGCTTAGCAGCAGCATCTACTAACCAACGCATAGCCAAGGCAGTACGACGGGATGGGCGTACTTCCATAGGTACTTGATAAGTAGCACCACCAACACGGCGTGCTTTTACTTCAACCATAGGACGAACTTTTTCAAGAGTAGTCTCGAAAAATTCAACTGGGTCTACTTTGTTTTTTTCTTGAACGCGGTCTAAAGCACCGTAAACGATACTTTCAGCAATAGATTTTTTACCATCTTGCATTACGTGGTTCATGAATTTAGCGATTGTTTGGCTACTGAACTTAGGATCCGGAAGGATTTCACGAGCAGCAACTACGCGACGTCTTGGCATTTTAAACTACCTATATATATGACACTTCAGGTTAATCCAGCCGTAGCACAAAGTGTCATGTGCTTTCGCTGGCCTTACTACACGTCGCTTGAATTTCACAAAATAAATGCAGAAATCAGACAAGCGAGACGATAAAGGATTGCAGTTCTAGAGAACTAAGAAGCTAATCTCGAAAGATTATTTCTTAGGACGCTTAGCACCGTATTTAGAACGTGACTGGTTACGATCTTTAACGCCAGCACAGTCTAAAGAACCACGAACGGTATGGTAACGTACACCTGGTAAATCTTTAACACGACCACCACGGATAAGAACAACACTGTGCTCTTGTAGGTTATGGCCTTCACCACCGATGTAGCTAGAAACTTCAAAACCAGAAGTTAAGCGAACACGGCAAACTTTACGCATTGCTGAGTTAGGTTTTTTAGGTGTAGTTGTGTAAACACGTGTACAAACACCACGACGTTGTGGACAAGCCTTCAACGCAGGAACTTTAGATTTTTCAACTAAAGTCGTACGACCCTTACGGATCAACTGATTTGTTGTTGCCATATGGCAATTCTCCCGTTAATAAAAAGCCCCAAAAAATACTACTTTTTGAGGGCATGCAATTATAAGTCAAGATGCAAAAATGGTCAACCTAAGCAAAGCACCAATCCATCAGGCTTTCAGTTTTTCTTGCCATTTTTTAAACACTTTTCGGTGTTTACTGTTCAGTCGGTGGCGTAGTCTTTTTTGTAACCCTTTTTGCAGACGTCTTGCGCGGGCGTTTTGCTGCAACAACTGGCTCTGCCAAAGGATTTTCAATCTGCTCTACAGCACCATCCACAAGAACCTCGACGGCTTGAGATGTTAATGCCGATTGTTGCTGCATTTTGTCATGCGGTTCAACCCAATCACCGGCTAATTTTTCCAGTCCTTGCTCAATTTGCTGTTGTTGAGCAGTTGCATCTCTTGGTTTGGCGACAGTTTTTCGCTTGACCTGAACCTTGGCAATATTTTGATGATGGTCCAGTGTCACCTCTGTTGCATCATTGAATGACTCAGCTTCCACCAAGCTTGGCTGTACGGTTTCAGTGAGTAGTTTAGGTGCTGCCTGCGCCAACAAAGCCAATGAACGCTCGTAAGCCGTTACCACCGAAAGTTCAACATCTTTATGCTGTTGAATGTATTGTCGCGCTTGTGCAAATACGACTTGGGCTTTTTGATTGACATCTTCAATCAATTTCCAGCTATATACCGCACTTAACGTTGCGCCTGCAACAGGGGTTAATTTACTTAAGAACGCATAGTTTGGAATTTTATTCATCCAAGCCCATTTGTAGTCGCCTTGTTCATTGTGCAGCCACTTTTTCAATGCCTCAATATCGTTACTCGAACCAAGGAGATATTGTAACTGTCCAAGATCATGCGTTTGCAACATCTGTGACAACGCTTTTAACGCCATCAACAAAGTTTGCTTTTCTGCAATCAGCCCGAGGTCAATCTGTTTAAAAATGAACTGGACGATATCTTGCTCGGTATCTTTATTTAGCTCAAAACCATAAGCACGCCCCACTTGATAAATGGTGCGTAACGATAAAATTAACGACAATGGAATATCGACACTGGAACCAAGCGTACCCGTAGCTCCTGTCAGCATGCCTTGTAAAGAAGCGATCCATTTATTCTGTTCAGCCAAAGCCTGACTGATCCGTTTTGATCGATCAATATCTTGAGTCAGAGTTTCAAGATCTTTTACCCCAGCTTGATCCAGAACATCATCCACCGAGCTAATATCAGAACTAAAAGCATTTAAACGTTCAAAAAAGTAATCACTAATTTTATCGGTATATTGGGGTGCCACAAAACTCGCCACATTGTTCACTCTAGAATAGTGTCGACCTAAAAGTTGGCGAGAAACTTGCGGAAAGTGTTCGCGTAAAATCTGCTGTGCATCTTGATATTTTTTCTTGTCAAAAGCAGACTTTGAATGCGCTTTTCCTTCAATAAAAGCTGAATTTCCCGCACCTTGCGGATAGGCAGCCACAGAGCCTGGTGCAACATGTTGCAAAACATCAATTCCTGTTTGGCTGAGCTTTTTAGCCACCCCAAAGGCATTTGAGAGGAATCCTGTTGATTGTTTATTATTAGCTTCTGTCATTCTTGACCCTTCTTGTTCAATTCTTTCATTTCTCGCTAAATACTAGGTATAGTCTAAGTTTATCTCAACATCAAACTGTTTCTTTTAGTTAAGAACTTTGTCGAAATCGGCTTTTTTCCGCTGTTCCAAATACGCATCATATTTGCCATAAGAATTCAAAAATCTTTCTGCTATTATGAGTTCAAATCAAACATATGAAGACTTGTAGCATAAAGGCTCTCCCCTGACTGCATACAGTCACGCAAAATATCACCATATAAGGGATCTGTAGATGAAACGTGTTGTTATTACTGGTATGGGCATCAACTCATGTATCGGTAACACTTTAGAAGATGTCACTCATTCATTGCAAAACGGGATTTCTGGAACACGTTTCAACCCGACTTATGCTGAACTTAATTTCAAAAGTCACATCAGTGCAGCAGCAGAACAAGATTTCGATCACATTGACCGTAAATTAAAACGCTTTATGGGCGTGTGTGCGATGTATGCCTACAATGCGGCAGTGGCTGCAGTTGAAAATGCTGGTTTGACAGCAGAACAAATTGGCGGTAACCCACGCTACGGTATTGCTGGTGGTTCAGGTGGCGGTTCAACAGCTTCTGTCATTGAAATGAAAGAACTCCTTGACACTAAAGGTGCGCGTAAAGTTGGTCCGTTCTTCGTACCACGTAACATGTCGAACACGATTACAGCGAACGTTGGCGTTGCATTTAAAATGCAAGGTGTTGCACACACCATTACCAGCGCTTGTGCAACTTCTGCAGATGCGATTGGTTATGCGTACAACCTGATTCAACTCGGTAAACAAGACCTCATGCTTGCGGGTGGCGGTGAAGAAGATCACTGGTCACAAAGCTTGTTGTTTGATGCGATGGGCGCGCTTTGCTCGAAGTACAACGACACACCTGAAACTGCTTCTCGTCCATACTCTGCTGACCGTGACGGTTTCGTAATTGCTGGCGGTGGTGGTTTCGTGGTTCTTGAATCACTTGAACACGCTCAAGCACGTGGTGCCAACATCTTAGCTGAAGTCGTGGCTTATGCTGCGAACAGTGACGGTGCTGACATGGTTGCACCATCTGGTGAAGGCGCTACACGTTGTGTACTCATGGCACTTGAAGAAGCGAAACAACACGGCGTAGACAAGATTGACTATGTGAATACACACGGTACTTCTACTCCTGCTGGTGACGTAACAGAGTTGTTGGCAATGGAACGTGCATTTGGTGAAGGTCAAGTTCCTCCACTCAGCTCAACCAAGTCAATGACTGGTCACAGCTTGGGTGCTGCTGGCGTACAAGAAGCAATTTACTCTGTATTGATGATGCAAAATGACTTCATTGCACCAAACATCAACGTGACTGAACTTGATGAAGGCGCAAAACCATTTGATATCGTACTTGAAAAACGCGATACAAAATTGAATACTGTGATGAGTAACAGTTTCGGTTTTGGCGGTGTAAATGCTTGTCTCATTTTCAAAAAATGGGAAGGCTAATTTAAGAAATCTTGATCATTCATTGCCCATGCAGTGAATGATCAACTTTCCACACTGCCCTTAAAAGGGTGAATTGATGGATGCTCCTTCTGATGCTTTCCTTTGGGTAAAAGCATTACATATCATTGCAGTCGTTTGTTGGTTTGCTGCGCTCTTCTACCTCCCTCGTTTATATGTCTATCACGCGATGAGTGAAGATGCTGTCAGTCATCAGCGCTTTGAAGTGATGGAACGCAAGTTATACCGCGGTATTATGTGGCCCTCGATGATCGCTACGCTGATTACGGCACATTTCTTGGTAGATTGGGGTGATGCGACGCGTCACTATCACGAAGCGCTCTGGTTTTACTTGAAAGTTGGCTTGGTTGGCCTATTGGTGATTTACCACTTTGTCTGTGGTTACTACCGTAAAAAACTGATTGGCAATGCCCATTACAAGTCACACAAGTTCTGGCGCTTCTTTAATGAAATGCCAACCTTGATTTTATTTGCCGTGGTTATTTTGGTGGTGGTTAAACCGACATTCTAAAATTCATCTAATTAAAAAGCCCCGATTGATTTGGGGCTTTTTTATGTCTGCACAAATCAACCGCATCTTGAGTAATCAGGATGATGAACCTAAGCAATAGCGACGAATTTTTACATTCAGCGGAACCGAATAATACTTTTCTATCGCCCAACTCAAGATGAATACCGCTATAAAATAAAGCGGCAGCAACATCAACTTTTCAGCTGTGAGTGTTTCTTTGGGGAAATACACCGCTTTGATTAAACCCAAAACAATCAAATGAAACAGATACATTTCATAACTACGCTGCCCCATCCAGATCAAACCCTTTGCCACAAATGAAGTAGGTTTATGATTTTGGTTCTGTTGAAAGCACAACAATAACAATGCCGTGAGTAATGCAAACACACTGATCGCCCAAGTGCTTACTTCTTTGATTGGCGCATAAAAATATAAAGCCATCATCAGAAATGCTGTCACAACAACGATCACTTTAGGAGTGTAAATGGCAGCTTTAAAATGTTGCGCATAAATTGCAGTGAGACAGCCAATAGCAATCCCATCAAAACTAGAAAAATAATGATAAAGATAAGCACCGCTTGCATCTCCAAAATGCAGGGCACGAAAATACGGTGCATAGACGATGATAATGAGCAGAAAAGAAATAAAGCCTTTGCCTCGACCAAGGACCAAACACAGCACAGGAAATGCTAAATAGAAAACTTCTTCAACCGATAAAGACCACAATACCCCCAAGGCATAATTGACCCAACCGTATTCAATAATCAGCAGGTTCATCCAAAAGCTAAAAGCAGAGAGTACGGTTACTGCATAAGGCATCTCGACCCCATTAGGTGACTGATTGATAAAAGGTGGCACTCCCAAAGCCCCCAGTACGGTGACGATTGCAACCAATAACACCAGACACGGTAGAATTCGAGCAATACGCCGAATATAAAAGTCTTTCAGCCGAATCTGTGCCAAAGACCCGCTGCGCTGGATGCTGTGTTGAGTAATTAAAAAACCAGAAATAACAAAAAACATGGTCACACCATAATTGCCATTTCGTGCAATCAAGGTGCTCAGACTTTCACCGCCAATCTGGATACCCAAAAATGTATCCTGCAATTTATAAGGAATATTGAAATGGTGAATCAGCACCAAGAGAATAGAAACCCCGCGCAGGAGATCAATTTTATAATTACGCATAAACGATTGTTAAAATTTTAAAGTGCTTCATTAAAAGTCAAAGCACACGATTTAAATAGCTTTTAAGCATAAAATCATACAATTATCGAACACATCATTCGAAGTTATTGAGTCCGTTTAGACAAAAAGAAAGCCCTGTTTACACAGGGCTTTCTTGATCATTCGGAGCATCAAGGATGGATCGCTTAGCTATCCAGTTGTTGCTTTAACATGCTCTTTTTCACGCGAGGTAAATACAACACGCGATAGGTAATTGCCAAAATAATCAGCCAAATCGGACTAATGATTAAGGCACGTAAAGTATCTGGCTCTAGACTTAAAATGACCAAGGTGAAGAATAAGAACACTAACACCACATAGGACATCCAGACACCACCCGGCATTTTGAACTTCGACTTGGCATGTAGTTCAGGGCGTAATTTACGGTAGCGGATATAGCAGACCATAATCAGGCTCCAAATACTGATAAACAGAATCACACACAATGAACTTGCCAAAGTGAATGCTTCTACAGTATTCGGAACGAAATACTGCAATGCCGCACCCGCCATAATGAAGATACAGGAGAAAAGTAAGCCTTTGGCAGGAACAGCACGGCTGGATAATTCACCCAACGCTTTTGGTGCCTGATGTCCTTTAGATAGACCGTAGAGCATACGGCTGGTCGAGAACACACCACTGTTCATGGATGACATTACTGAAGATAACACCACCAAATTCATAATCACTGCTGCACCACCAATCCCTGCATGCAAGAATAAGCTCACGAATGGGCTTTGATCCGCTGGAATTTCATTCCATGGGGTGACCGACATCACAATAAATAACGCCAATACATAGAACAAAATAATGCGGGTTGGAATCGCATTTACAGCTTTAGGTAAGTTCTTTTCAGGGTCTTTGGCTTCTGCCGCCATAGTACCAATTAACTCGACACCGACAAACGCAAACAAGGCGATTTGAAAGCCTGCCAAGAAGCCACTGGTGCCTTTCGGGAACATGCCGCCATTTGCCCAGACATTACTAAAGCTGGCCACTGAACCTTGCGGTGCTTGGAAATGGCTGAATACCATAAAGCCACCAATCACAATCAAGCCTAAAATGGCGAGAATTTTGATTAATGCAAACCAGAATTCAATTTCACCAAAGAGCTTAACAGTTAACAGATTCAGACCAAGAACCAGCAATACACAGCCTGCACTAATCAGGGCCTGCCCGATTGGGGTAAACGCCATGTCAGGTGGTAACCAGAAATTCAGATAATTGATGATGGCAGCGAGATCGGCAATACCCACCAAGATCCAACCGAGCCAATAGGACCAACCGATATAATAGCCCGCAGCGGGACCGATTAAATCGTGCGCCATATCGATGAAAGATTTGTAATGCAGATTGGACAGCAGAATTTCACCTAATGCACGCATCAGGAAAAAGAACATACCGCCAATGATCATGTAGATAATTAAAATTGAAGGTCCAGCTAGGGAGATTGTTTTCCCTGAACCCATAAATAAGCCTGTACCAATAGCTCCACCAATTGCGATCAATTGTAAATGACGATTGGAGAGCTTGCGTTGCAACTCATGAGTTGCCTGTTCTGCTTGTGGCTGACGCGTCGTGGTCATAACTCAACATCCTTTTTTTATTCCTTTCCATGGCTTGGCTTTATCTCGCTCTCACGAGCAATCATTATTGAAATAAAACCAAACCTTCGTCCTTGTCAGTGCAATCTAAACCTTCTTGGTTGATACAATGCCTGCACTGACCATCGGTACTTCCTCCGTCCTTAGATGCCTTACTTTTGTGCTGCAACCACTGCAATTTCAATCAGCCATTTTGGATTCACCAAATCGGCTTGAATGGTGGCACGTGCAGGTGTTGCATGATCTTTCAACCAGTCGATCCAGATTTCATTCACGACAGAAAAATCAGACAAATCTTTCAAAAATAATTGTGCCGACAAAATACGGCTTTTATCGCTATTGGCTTGAGCCAGAAGCTGGTCAATGGTATTCAACACATCTTGTGTTTGACCCGTAATATCCAAATCAGGATTTTTAGGCACTTGGCCCGACAAATACACCACGTTGTTAAAAACGGTTACGGCGCTCATCACCGGCGTGGTATTGAAGCGCTGAATATCTTGTTGTGACATGGTTAAAATTCCTTATTCCTGAATTGAAAAATTGACGCGTGCAGTCACTGCGCACATCAGCTCATAGCCGACTGTGCCAGAGGTTGCTGCCACTTCATCAATGGGTAATACGGCACCCGAACTCGATTGACCCCACAACACCACTTCACTGCCAATTTGCGCATCGGGAATCGGGTCGAGATCAACCGCAAGCATGTCCATGCTGACACGCCCTAGAGTGCGGGTACGAATAGCGTTCACCAGTACAGGCGTACCTGTCGGTGAAATGCGTTGATAGCCATCGGCATAGCCACATGCCACAATCCCGACGCGCATTGGTCGGTCTGCAACAAAACTTGAGCCATAGCCAATGCTGTCGTTTGGATTTAACTGTTGAATCGCAATCAGCTCACTGCGCAAGCTCATGCTGGGCTGTAAGTTCCAGTCCTGAATACTATGACTTGGAAAATCTGGAGAACTTCCATACAGCATGATGCCACTACGTGCGTAATCTGAGCGTAGCTGGGTCGAGTATCTTAAAATGGCCGCACTATTGCTGATTGAACAAGGCGCTGGATACTGCTCTACAATCTGCTGGAACACTCGATGTTGGTATTCAATTCCCGCCTGCCCTTGGCGCTCGCCATCAGCATCAGAGAAATGCATCATATGCACCAGCTCTTGAACGGATGCCAAATTTTGCAGCTGTTGCCAAGCCTGCACATAGCGTTCTGGCGTGAACCCTAAACGATTCATGCCGTTGTTCATTTTTACGAATACTTTGAATTGTGCTGCAGCAGGAAACTGCTGTAACCATTGAATTTGCAGCTCATTGTGCACGGTAAAGCTGAGTTGATACTGCGCACAATCATATAAATCTTGCGCTGAAAAAATACCTTCCAGCAACAGGATTTCCCCTGTCCAGCCCAAGGCACGCACGCGTTTTGCTTCTTCAATATCGAGTAAAGCAAAACCATCGGCAGATTTAAATGCTTGATACACGCGTTCAATGCCATGCCCATAGGCATTGGCTTTGACCACGGCAAAAACTTGGCTGTCAGGCATTGCGGCACGCGCAACAGCCAGATTATGTTTGAGTGCAGCTTGATGAATCACTGCGGTAATTGGACGTGGCATAATCCTTCTTCCCTAAAATCTAAATCACTTCCTTATTTCAGGAATTATGCTGCGTGCAAATAACGCTCAATGGATAGACCATCAATGCTGATGTCTGGTTTATGGTTCATCACCAAGTCACTGATTAGCTTGCCTGAGCCACATGCCATGGTCCAACCTAAGGTGCCATGTCCTGTATTCAAGAACAGATTTTTGAAGCGTGTCGCACCAATGATTGGCGTGCTGTCTGGCGTCATCGGGCGTAAGCCTGTCCAGAAAGTCGCATTCGGTAAATCACCGCCTGGGAACAAATCTTTGGTCACCATTTCCAGCGTGCCACGACGGTCATCATTCAGTTTCAAGTTAAAACCGCTTAACTCTGCCATACCACCGACACGAATACGTTGGTCAAAACGGGTAATCGCGATTTTGTAAGTTTCATCTAGAACGGTAGATTGCGGTGCAAATGCAGGGTCTACAATTGGCACCGTCAATGAATAACCTTTGACTGGATAAACTGGTAAATTCAACTCAAGTGGTTTTAAGAAATCACGTGAATAACTACCGAACGCCAACACATAACGGTCTGCAGTCAAGACTTTGCCATTCACCACCACACCTTTGATTTCATCACCTTCAACCACTAAACGTTCTACGTTTTGGTTAAACAGGAAATTTACACCATTGGCTTTGGCAATCTCTGCCAGTGAATTGGTAAACTTGTAGCAATCGCCAGTTTCGTCATTTGGCAGATGCAAACCACCGACTAATTTATCTTTGGCAAAACCCAGAGCAGGTTCTACACGCGCAAGGTCGTCTTTCAATAACAACTCATGCGGCACACCACACTCTTTCAAAACTTGAATATCACGTTGTACCGCTTCTAATTGCGCTTCATTACGGAACACCTGTAATGTGCCTTTTGAACGGTTTTCGTAGCTGATGCCTGTGTCTTTACGTAAGTCACGTAAACAATCACGACTGTATTCCGCCACACGGGTCATACGTTCTTTATTGACTGCATAACTTTGCGCATTACAGTTTTTCAGCATTTGTGCCATCCACTGTAACTGCCACATGCTACCATCCATATTGATGGCTAATGGCGCATGATGCTGGAACATCCACTTAACTGCTTTAAACGGAATGCCCGGTGCTGCCCAAGGGGTCGAATACCCTGGTGAAATTTGACCTGCATTACCAAAACTTGTTTCTTCTGCTGGACCTGCTTGGCGATCCAACACAGTGACTTTCGCTCCCTGCTGCGCAAGATAATATGCACTTGCTACACCAATTACACCACTACCTAAAACGATTACGCGCATTTCCTTTCTCTCACTGATGCCGCCAGTTTATTTACCTAGTATATTTCTACATCAATAGTGAATTTGACTGATTTAATAGGTATAGTTAAGAGATATTCATGAAATTTTCACTAAAGAAAGGCAAAAAACAGAGAAAAGCTTATGCGTAAATTAGACCGTGTAGATCGCCTGATTTTGGATATTCTGCAAATGGAAGGCCGCATTGCGATTAGTGAATTGGCATCTCGGGTCAATTTATCCACCACTCCCTGCTCAGAACGAGTCAAGCGACTGGAACGGGACGGCATTATTACTGGCTATCATGCACGGCTCAATCCTGCCTTGGTGGATCGAAATTTACTGGTATTTTTAGAGATTAAACTCTCCGCAAAATCGGGGGATGTGTTTGACCAAGTGGCACGTGATTTGGTCGAAATTCCTGAGGTTTTAGAGTGTCATCTAATTTCAGGCGAGTTCGATTATCTGGTCAAAGCCCGCTTAAAAGAAATGAGTGCATACCGACGCTTATTGGGTGATTTACTGAAAAAATTGCCCTCTTCCGCTTCATCGCATAGCTATATTGTGATGGAAGAAATTAAAGAAACTTTGTATTTAGATATGCGCTAAGGCTTAGCTGAACTGTGCTAATCTCGAGCTGCTTTATTTTAGAAATCATTTATTTTTCATTTTCTGATCTTTCTTAGTTTTCTGATCTTTTTGGATTTTTTACATCATGTTAAATAAACTCATGTCGAGCTTAGGTCTGCAAGGCATTCAGGTGGACACCCGTCTCCACAACAGCCAATTACAAGCAGGGCAAGTGCTGAATGGTGAAGTGATTTTTAAGGGTGCGGCTTCGAACAAACACATCAATGGCATCTACTTAAAGTTAATGACCAGCGCAGAAGTAGAATCGAATGACTCGGAATACAACACCAATTTGAGCATTGCCGAATGGCATATTAGTGGTGCGTTTGAATTACTTGCCAACCAGACGCATAGCTTCCCGTTTTCAATTCAATTGCCTTTTGAAACGCCATTGACGGACATAACCTGCCGAATGAATAAAACCCGTGTTTGGTTACACACCCATTTAGATGTAGATTGGGGACTAGATGCAACCGATAAAGATTATCTACAAATTAGCCCTACACCCACCATGCATGCCTTTATTCAAGCCATGCAGCAATGCGGTTTACATTTGATCACGGCGGATGTGGAAAAGGGTCAACTGCGTGGCAACGGCTTTTACTCTACCCTTGGCTGCTACCAAGAATTAGAGTTTAAACCTGCACAGTTGTTTAGTGGTATCAATGAAGTTGAAGTGTCCTTCGTCGCAGAACAACATCAAACCCATGTGCTGTTAGAAGTAGATCGTAAATTCCGAGGCGATGGTTTTAAAAGTTTGACCATTCCGCATCAACAGGCCAATCCTGCTGTTCTCGCCAATGAAATCCGCAGAACACTCGGCATTTAAAAATACATAACCCCACTTTGCTATGTACTGAAAAGTGGGGCTACGCTATCAATCACTGCAAAATTAAATCAGGTTCAACAAATCGGCAAAACGTTGAATACGTGCCTTCGGTTGAGCCTGATCCAGTTCGGTTGCAGAACCATAGCCATATTCCACCGCAACGGTTTCAATGCCATTGCTGCGTGCACCGAAAATATCGTGTTCACGGTCACCCACCATCAAACATTCTTCAGGCTTGAGCTGTTCTTTTTCTAAAATATAGGCAATCAACTCGACTTTATTGGTCCGATCGCCATTCAGTTCGCTACCATAAGGATAGTCAAAATATTGCAACAGTTCAAAATGATCTAAAATTTGACGTGCATAGACTTCTGGTTTCGCAGTCGCCAAAAACAAACGATAACCTTTGTTCTTCAAAGCCGCTAAAGTCTGAGCCACATCGTCAAACACATGATTTTCAAATAGCCCAGTGACCGCAAAACGTTCCCGATAGCCAAATAAAGCTTGATCTGCCAAAACATCATTGCTGTCGACATTCAGTAGTTTGGCCAAAGAGGCTTTTAACGGTGGGCCAATAATCCAGTCGATATTCTCCGACTCTGGAATTGGATGCCCCACTTTTGCCAAACCATAACGTGCAGAGGTGGTAATACCCACTTTGGGATCTGTTAGTGTTCCATCTAAATCAATCAATATATTCTTAATCACAACCCGACCCTAAACCCGAAAAATTACGCTCGAGACTTCGCTCAAAGTTGCCTATACTATCGCAAATTTAATGTATTAAGGAAATGTACATGCGCCCTACTGTACTTTGCTTTTCGGGTTTAGACCCTTCTGGCGGTGCTGGCTTACAAGCAGATATTGAGGCGATTGGTCAAAGTGGTGCGCATGCCGCAATTGCGTGTACCGCACTGACGATTCAAAACTCACAACAAGTGTTTGGCTTTGAGGCAACTACGAAAGAATTGCTTTTGGCACAGGCACATGCCGTAGTGGGCGATTTGCCTATTCAGTGCGTGAAATCTGGCATGTTGGGTACAACCGACAATATTGCCGCGTTGGCTGAGTTTTTGCGTGAACATCCTGAGTACCGTTATGTACTTGACCCGGTTTTGGTTGCCAATAGTGGCGGCTCATTGGGGGATCAAGCCACGCTGGTCAAAGCCTTTGTCGAATTGATTCCCCTCGCAACCATCATTACGCCAAACACGGTGGAATTACGCGCCCTCACAGGTGAACAAGACCTCGAAGCTGCGACCCAGAAATTGTTTGAAATGGGTGCCAAAGCGGTATTGGTCAAAGGTGGACATGAACAGACTGCCGACTATATTCGTAATGTTTTATATGTGGATGGTGAATTTGTCGCTGAAAGTCACTGCCCGCGTTTGGCTGGTGAATACCACGGCTCAGGTTGCTCACTTGCCAGCTTTATTGCGGGTCGTCTGGCGATGGGCGATGAACTCAAAATCGCAGTGCAACATGCAGAAACTTGGTTGTTTAGCGTGTTAAAACAAGCTGAAACCCCTGTCCCGAATGGACAGAAAATTCCAAAGCGTTTCTAAAAGGATATACTCACCCCGCAATGACCAAGTGACATTGCGGGGTTATTTTTATTCACCACGATAGGTCTTTAAATTCTCGACATGCTGACGATTGGTTTTCCACGACTTTTCCAGCACTTCTTTTTCAATCCGTAATTGAATCCGTTTTAACTTCATTGGCGAAATAACAGGATCAGCAAAGCTCTTGATGTAATCTGTCCAAGCAGCACCCCGAAACACATTCTGTGGCATCTGGGTTTTAAACTCACAATCGGGCATAAACACCACCACAGAATGAATCAGTGCTGAGTCTAAAATATCCGCCAAAACCGCTTCTAAAACTTTCTGATGCTTATAGTTTTGATGCAAGGGATTTTGAAATTTAAAACTCTTTTTATAGATTTTTTGTGTCCACATTTTTTGACGTTCTCCACCAAAAATCCAACCTTTGTAGTTTTTGGTTTCAATCACAAACACTCCGAATGGACTCAATAAAATGTGATCAATTTGCGTGGTCTGGTTCTGCTCATCAGGCAAAGTACAATCATTCAATAAAATATAATGGTCTTTATCTAAATACAGTTTGACATGGGCACTCACTGCAAACTCTCCCATTTTCCCTTTTAAAAAGGGTTTGAATGCTTTGAATAGAGCAATGGCAATAAACAGTAAGAGTATCCACCCGAATGTGGACCATAGCGGTGCAAAAATCTGTGCAATCATTTTTTACTTAATAATGAGTTTATTGAAGTTGCTCAAGTTTTAAAAGTATCTGTTTATTGTCCAACCCACCCGCAAAACCCACCAATTTTCCACTCGCGCCAATCACCCGATGGCACGGTGCAATAATTGAAATCGGATTCTTGCCATTGGCAGCACCTACAGCACGTACTGCTTTGGGATTGCCCAATTGTTCCGCTATCTGTTTATAACTGCGGGTTTCACCATAAGGAATTTGTAACAACGCTTGCCAGACCTGCTTTTGAAAATCCGTTCCTTCAAAGTCCAAAGGCAAATCGAACTGCTGGCGTGTTCCTGCAAAGTATTCAGCCAATTGTTGCTGCGCTGCGCATAAAATTGGATGATCCTGTTGTTCAACTAATTCAGCTAAACGCACACGCTTTGGATTTTCATTTTGCCAGAGTACTGCTACCAGTGCGGTTTCATGCGCAACCAGTTTCAGTTGCCCCACAGGCGTGGGCATATACATAAATGAAAGTTGCATAGCTTACTCCTGTGCTGCGACATATAGATAAAAAGCAGAAATTAATTGGATGCCACTTTCATCAGCACCAACCCTGAAATAATCAGCACGGCGGCTAGCATACGCAGTGCAGATGCAGGCTCACCCAAAATAAAAATGCCTACCAGAAAAGAGCCGATAACCCCAATGCCCGTCCAAATGGTATAGGCTGTGCCAAGGGGCAGAGTGCGCATCGCATACGCCAACAAAGCAAAACTCAGCACCATAAAAATTAGGGTGATTACACTCGGGATGAAACGTGTAAAGCCTTCAGACATTTTCATGGAATATGCCCAAATTACTTCGAACATGCCCGCCAACACCAACACAATCCAGGCCATTTGCCTTCCTCCAATCAATTAGAGTCAGGTCGTCCTGACGAATTTTCTTGGTGCAAAAACCTTTCAATTTGCCTCAAGGGAGGTCGTTCCTCCTAAAACTGGACTGTATTATATGCAAATTTGCCTCAAAATAGCGCAAATACACATTTTCAAATCTGATTTATCTCCACCATAAAAAAGACCGAGTTGATCCCGAATCTATATCACTAGATACAAAATCAACCCGGTCCATTTAACTAAGATTAAAGCTAAAGATCTTAATTAGAATTTAAAGCGAATCCCTGCACCATAGAGCCAGCCCTGTTCAGAATTAGTAAGCTGCTGCCAAGTTGTTTCCTCATTCCCCTTTTGGTATTCGTAAGACACATCAATAAACGGCATAATCTGCTTACTGATTTCATAGCGGGTTTCCAGCCCTGTCGCAATACGGCTCAGTCCTGTTTTCTTGGCATATTTTGAGTCGTCACTGAAAACCACATCCAGATCCAGATAAGGTTTGAGAATCAGTTTTTGCGTCAATAACAGGTCTCGCTCGGTTTCCAAGCTAAAACGCCATTGCTGATCTTGACCTGCATATAGATAGGCATCCGTTTCAAAGAAATACGGTGCCATACCATGTAAGCCGATAACCGCATCCAGTTGGTTTTCATCCACCTCACGGTTCGGATCATTACGGTACTGAATCCCTGCCTGCGCATCCCAAAAGTCTGAAATCATGCGGCTATAGAGTACCTTGGCTTCGGTCTCGGCACGATGCGATTCGGCTTTGTCACTATGCAGTTTAATAAACAGCTTGTTTTCATCTGTGCCGATGCGGGTTTCCAACTCGGATTTTAAAGTACCTTCACCATCTTCATTACGTAACCACCGACTTTCCAGCGTAGTCGATTGATAAATCTGTCCACCATGCTCTTTGGCATGTGAACTGTGGTCAGCATCAATCTCTGGAGATGACATCACCATAGACTGATGCTGCATCTGACTGTGTTCCATCCCTGCATCCTCCACAGGCATAGTCACTGTCTCCATAGGCATCGACATCGTAGCATGCTCATGTTGATGAACCATCGAATGCTCAGTTTCAGCCCAAGTCATTGAGCTAAGCAGCAAGAGTGATGAGCTGACCGCCATAAAAGAAAATTTAGTGCGCATGTTCAACTCCTTGCTTTGATGGTTGTGTCGTTTGCGTGTTGGCTCCTTGGGCTTGTTGCTCATCAACAGTTGCGACCACCAACTTACTCATCATGCCCGCAGACATGTGATACAGCAGATGACAGTGAATGGCCCATTCACCTAACTCATCAGCAGTCAGTAATGCGGTCACGGTTTTGCCTGGCGGAACAATCAAGGTGTGCTTATTCGGCATATTGGCAGCAGTTTGTCCATTTTCCAGTTGCATAAACATGCCATGTAAATGCATTGGGTGCGCCATCATGCTGTCATTAATAAATTTCAGACGGACACGCTCACCATATTTCACTTGCAAGGGCTGCATGTCGGTAAATTTCTTGCCATTGATAGTCCAGATATAACGCTCCATAGTTCCCCCCAAACGGATTTCCAATTCGCGTTCGGCAGGTCGGGTGTCTTTCTGTGGCTCCAAAGAAACTAAATCCGAGTATTGCAAGGCCTTTTGCCCTTGTGGTGTTGCTGCATTCGCCCAACCTTGCACTGGAGCATTCGTAGGCGATTGGGATTGGTTTGGTGATGATGCAGAACTCATATTCGAATGATCCATGTCTTGCATAGCTGCATGATTCATTTTGGAATGATCCATACCTTGCATGCCCGCATGATTCATTTGCGAGTGATCCATACCTTGCATGCCTACATGATTCATTTGCGAGTGATTCATACCTTGCATGCTTGCATGATTTGAACCATGTCCCATATCTTCCATGGTCAATAATGCACGTGATCGCGGAGTGGGCATCGTAATGGGAGTTTTAGCACTGCCTTCAGGCTGTAAAGTTCCGATTGCAAAACCTGTACGGTCTATCGATTCCGCTTCAATCTGATATTTCGTTTGTTTCGGCTCTACAATAACATCATAGGTTTCAGCCGTGCCAATACGGAATTCATCTACAGCGACAGGCTTGACAGGCTGTCCATCAGCACTAACCACGATCATTTTTAAGTTGGGAATACGGACATCATAAAATGACATCGCGGAAGCATTGATAAAGCGCAAACGCACTTTTTCATTCTGCTGGAATGCACCTATCCAGTTTTGTTCAGGCGTTTTGCCATTCACCAAGAAGGTATAACCCGTGACATCAGACAAATCGGTCTTGAGCATACGCATCTGGTTCCACATGGAACGGTCTTGCCAAGTATTTTTTACGCCTTCACGCTGTGTTTGCTTGAACACATCTGCCACAGTTTCACGCTGATTCTGGTAATACTCTGCCGACTTTTTCAGATTTTTCATGATCTGCTCACTGCTCGACTCATGAAAGTCGGACAGCATCACCACATAATCACGTTGCGCTTGCTCATGCTCTGCAACTGGTTGTTTGCCTTTAGGATAAATCACCAAGGCGCCATAAAGACCATCCTGTTCCTGACCTTTGGAATGCGCGTGATACCAGTAGGTACCATTTTGACGAACTTTAAAACGATAGACAAAATCTGCATTCGGTTTAATGCCTTTAAAACCGTTAAATCCAGGCACGCCATCCATTAAACCTGGCAACAATAAACCATGCCAATGCAATGAAGAGTCCTGATTTTTTAGATTGTTATGTACATGAATAACCGCCTCATCACCCTCTTCAAATTCGAGTAATGGGGCTGGAAATTTTCCGTTCACGGTAATTCGTTTTAACGGTTTCCCTGTAACATTGACCACTCCTTCATCAATAGTCAAATGATATTCTTTGACTGCGGCAAGTGCCCATGAAGATGAGAATAGACATAGCCCAAGCATGAGGCTTTGACGAAATATAATAGACATGACTTATACCTTTATTCATGAAATTAATAAAAATTTGTTTTGAATAAAGTTAAGCTTTGGGCGGTCGAAGAATCTCTTGCCAATAACCAATCAAGTGCTGCGCTGTATAACGGCCATGCAAATTGGTTGCTGGGTCTGATGAAAAATGAAGGAGTGGATCTGCCACTGCGGTATCCAGCCAGACGCTTAAAGTCTGGCAATGCAATTGCGCACAATCAGCACATTGCTTTACAGGCGTACTACTACTCGAATGACTATCGCAGGGCTTTTGTAAATCCATTTGTGCCAGATGCTGTTGATGCTGCATAGGCGCAGCGGCATGGCAATCGGGCTGAGCCTGAGGCACAGTTTGATGCTGCTGATGTTCTGCAACATTTTGCGTGGACGGCTGCTGAACCTCTGACCATTGTTGTTGCATCATTTTTGCATGCATCGGCATGCTTGATGCATAGACAAGACCACTCCACCCCATGACAAAAGCCATCAGGCAAACAAACCAAGATTGTCTGCGGAGCGTAGTGGACACCTTATATACCCTATATCAACAAGGTCAATTCAGCAAAATGCATCTATACAGCATAACCAAGAAATGAGTGTTGCACAATTTTTTCTAACAAATCCCCACTTTCATCTGACATTCAGCCAAATCATTTTTTCGAGATTAATTACTTTTTAATCTGTGTGGTTTTTAAGCCCTGCTGAATAAAACAACAATTTTTTCAAGCAGTAATTGTAATAAAAAAGAGCACAAATGTACTCTTTTTATACATAATAAGTCTAATCTATAAACGCTTGATGTGAAATTGTTTATTGTTTAAACGAGATATCCATAAGGTTATCTACATAGATATCTACAAGCTTACCCACAAAGTTATCCACAACTCGTATAGCATTTATTCACAGGACTTAGACGTTCACTGAACCGACTTTTTCCAATTCAGCACGCATATCATCAATCACAGCTTTATAATCTGGCTTACCAAAAATCGCTGAACCAGCAACAAACATATCTGCGCCCGCTTCCGCAATTTCACGGATATTGGTAGGACCCACGCCACCATCCACTTCTAAACGAATGTCACGACCAGAAGCATCAATGATCTTACGTGCCTGACGCAATTTTTCCAAAGTCATTGGAATAAACTTCTGCCCACCAAAACCTGGGTTCACGCTCATCAAAAGAATTTGATCGACTTTATCCAACACATAGTCAAGATAATGCAATGGCGTTGCAGGGTTGAAAACCAGACCCGCTTTTGCACCACCCGCTTTAATCAACTGTAAAGAACGGTCAATATGCTCAGACGCTTCTGGATGGAACGTAATAATATCTGCACCAGCTTCCAAGAAATCACCAATCATACGATCGACTGGTGAAACCATTAAATGCACATCAATCGGTGCTTTAATGCCGTAGTTTTTTAATGCCTTACAAACCCCTGCACCAAATGTCAAATTTGGAACGTAGTGATTATCCATTACATCAAAATGCACCACGTCAGCGCCCGCTTCTAATACTTTTTCAACATCTTCGCCCAGACGTGCAAAGTCAGCAGATAAAATTGAAGGAGCGATTAAATAAGGCTTAGACATGGGTCAACCTGAGAGTTCATGATTTTAATGCGGATATTATAGCAAACTGTGACTCAGGTCTGTGACATTTCATTTTTGCAACGTTGCGTTGCAATGGACTACTGTTCAAGCGCAGTAAATTTGTTATGGTAAAGGTCCTACATCATGGTCGAAAAAAATGAAAAGCAGCAGTCAAATTGCCACACTAGAATCTGCCCGTATCGCCAAGCGTTTATATAATCACTGGAAACATAAATTTGAAGTGAAAGAATCTGAGCAGCAATTTGAAATTATCATGCCAGAAGCACAGGTAAGCCTGATTCCACAGACGGAATACTTAGCTGTAGAAATTACTGCAGCCGCAGAAAAGCTAGATCATTTAGAAAAGGTGGTACTGGATCATTTAAGCCGTATGGCACAGCAGGAATTTGAAGCAGTATGGCAGCGGAGTTAAAACTCCGCTTTTCAGGCGAACTTATGATTCAAGTTGTACCGCATGGAATTGCAGATGATCATCCATAAAACTTTGAATAAAGTAATAACCGTGATCATAGCCTGCATGCTCACGCAAAGTCAGGGCTTGACCGACTTGCGTACAGGCTTGCTGAAATGCAGCAGGATGTAACTGTGCATAGAACTGATCTTGTAAGCCCTGATCAATCAGAATTTCATTAAACAAGGCGCCTTTCTCACCCACCAAAGCCGTCGCATCATGCTGCTTCCAAACCGATTGATCATTGCCTAAATAGTTTGAAAAGGCCTTTTCTCCCCACGGACATTGGCTTGGTTCGCAAATCGGGGCAAAGGCAGAAACTGATTTGAACTTCTCTGGATATTTAAATGCCAGTGTTAATGCGCCATGTCCACCCATAGAGTGTCCGAAAATACCTACACGATGCTGCTGAATCGGGAACTGTTGCAACACTAAAGTGTAAAGTTCATCCGCAATAAAGCTTTCCATTTGATAATGCTCAGCCCACGGCGCTTGCGTGGCATTAATATAGAAGCCAGCACCCTGACCGATATCCCAATGATCGCCTTGCGCTACTTGATCCCCGCGTGGTGACGTATCAGGCATAATCAAAATCAACCCCAATTGTGCAGCCAAACGTTGCGCATGCGCTTTAATCGCAAAAGTTTCTTCGGTACAGGTTAAACCCGCAAGATAGAACAAGGCAGGACATGCCTCACCGTCAAGTGCCTGAGGCGGCAAGTACACACCCAAACGGCTATCGCCTTTCAGCACGTTGGAATTAAAACGGTAAATACGTTGCTCACCATCAAAACAGCGATTTTGTTGTAATAATTCCATCTTGGTTTCCTTTTTTAGGGTGTATGCGCAACCGCTTGCGCTTGAACGGGTGGAGTCATTGTGGTAGGCGGAAATAGACGCTGCTCGAGTTGTGGCAGCATCAAATCCATATTTTTACCAATCGACCATTGTGGCTCTGAAGGCTCAAAACCTTGAGCACTTTCCCATTGCGCCACAGTGTCTTTGGCTTGTGCAAAGGCATCTTTCATGGAGTGCTGTTCACGCATGGCCTGATCAAAGAAGGCACGTCCAAAATAGGTATAGTCTGCTTCATTGGAACAACCAAAGGATGCGCGATCCGCAGCAGAAGCGGTAATAATCAAGGTATTATCATTCTGTAAGGCAGACACAAAACTACCTGAATAGCAGGCAGAAATCACAATTACTCGCCAGCGAATGCCAGAACGGTCTAAAGCCTCTCTTAACCATTTCGGATCCACCTGCGCCAAATCCAGTGGCGCATTCTCCATCTCAAATTCGTTCTGTAAACCATGTGAAGTCATATAAAGAAACAGTACATCACTCTCACGATTCATTTGTTGCCCAATCCGTTTGAGCGCCAGCTCCATACTGGTACGTGAGGCAATTGGAATTTCGGTGCGTGTCGCTGGATTGTTCACCAAGATCAACGAGCGCCCAAAGGTGCCAAAACGCGTATCAAACTGTTCACGAATGCGTTTTACTTCAGACATAAACACATCTTGGTAACTGGCACCCGCCACGCCCAAGAAATACCAATGAGACTGCGCAAATTCACCATATTCAATGGCTTGTAAATTCTTATTCAATAATCGGCTTTGTGCATAAAAGGCATCTTCGGCAAAAGTTGGGGCAACCTCTTCAACTTTCCAGATTGGTTGGCTTTTGACTGACATCTGCCACACCACCAGCGTAAACAGGGTTGCCAGCATAATCAGCGCACGTTCCCACCATGGCCATTTTAATTCTCGCGCAAAGACCCAGACCACCGCCAAACTCTGCCAAACAAACAGCACCATAAAAATAGTTGGCAGGTAGTCATAAAAGGCATATGGCAAGACATCGATCATGCCCAAATACTGGATTAAACTTTGTAGCAAGGCGATATGGGTGTCCAACACCAGCCACAATAACGCGGGAACCAGCATCAAACGCGGGTTATTCACCCGTTGCGACAGAAAAATCCCGACGATTAACGCAATAAACGGCCATAGTGCATAACTGACTAAACCTTGCGAGTTAAAGTCACCGACTTCACCTGCACCTAGCCAGCTAAATAAGGTATTGGCACAACCACCCAAGATGCCCCAGAAAATCAGCTGTAGGATCGAGGGATGGACAATTTGTAATGCACGTCGCGAACCTAAGAATAGCCACAGTCCCGCCGTTTGGTTGCTTTTAAAATCGTGCCAAAAATTAATGGAGGGTTTGAAATCAATCTTCATAAGGTTTTCAGGTGGCTAGTGCTACTCGCTTCATCGCATAGTTAGTTTATGCTTGATCGGGTTTTTATCAATATTATTTTTCACTATATAACAAATCTTTGCCCAATAATGAAGCAATTATCCTAAGGTCTGATGATCGAGCTGAAAGTAAGCATCAAAACGACAGGCATCGCCCTGCCATTGGGTATCGGGTTGCTGATCATTCAGAAATACTGCCAAACGAGGACGCTTGACCACCACCCGTTTTGCAATCTGTTGAGCCAAGGGTAACAACTGATCGCCCAGATCCATTTCCCCATCTTCAGGTAAAAGCATATGCAGCAATTGCATCTGCTTTTTGACTTGCGCTTGCTTTTTGATAGCCTGCTGATTTTGATCACGTTGTGGGAACATTGGATCTAAATACACCACATCACGATAGTGGGATTGCACAGCACATTGCTTTAAATAATCCGCAGAGTCTGCAAAGACCAAATGAATCCGCGACACAATCGGCGCAAGATAAGCATCTTTCAGTGCTTGCTGCTGACTATCTTCGAGCAAGCTAAACAAAATCGGATGTCGTTCAACCAAAGTTACGGTGGCACCGAGCGTTGCCAACAACAAAGTGTCGTGCCCCAAACCTGCGGTAGCATCAATCAAATTAGGCTTTTCAGCCAAATTGCAAGCACGTGCAATCATCTCAGATTTGAGCGACGCACGTTTCAAACGTGGAATTTCGGCTTGCCAGTCAGGCTGCATTTTCATGCCATTGGCACATAACCACAGTCCAGCTTCATCTACACAAAGTGCCAATTCAGGATTTAAACGTAGAAAACGTGCATTGAGTTTTTCTACGATTTCAATTTGAACGGCAACACCACGTGAAGCGAGCACAGCAGCATAGTGCTGTGCCTGTTCCTGAAACTGGGTTTCCACATATAAGCGCATTACGCTTACCATAACTTCCAACCTGTAAAGGCAAACAATAAAATCACCAAGCCTGAAAGGATGCGATACCAAGCGAAGACCATGAAATCACGTTTCGCAACATAAGCCACCAAAGCACGGATTAAAATTAACGCCGAGATGAATGAAACAATCAGACCAACAGCAAGCACGGTCCAATCTTCGGTGGTTTGGAACACATCATAGCTTTGATATAGATCGAGTAAGCCTGCGCCAACAATGACGGGAATACCGAGAAAGAACGAAAACTCGGTCGCTGCTTTACGGGACACGCCAAGGAACATTGCCCCAATAATGGTGGCTCCTGAACGCGAAGTACCCGGGATTAAAGACAGTACCTGAATCAGACCGATCCAGATCGCCTCTTTATAGCTGATGTTATCCACTTCTTGTGCATTGACTTTCGGTGGATTTCTTTCAATCCACATGATAATCAAACCACCAATAATTAGCCCCATCCCCACGGTAATGTCATTGAATAATAATTCTTTAACCATTTGTCCAAAGGTTAGACCGATAATAATGATGGGAATAGACGCTATAATCAGGTTGAATCCCAAATGACGACCTTTCGGTTCACCCGTGAACATCCCCGTTGCCGCACCCCATAGGCGAGCCCAGTATTCATAAATCACTGCTGCAATTGCCCCCATCTGGATAGCAACCACAAATACATCACTTTTTTCTTTGGTCCAGAAGTTCATCAATTCTGATGCCAGAATTAAATGTCCTGTACTCGAAATGGGTAAAAACTCGGTAATACCTTCAACGATACCCATAATCGCTGCTTTCAGCAGCAGTAAAAGATCCATACAAAATCCTAATTATGATTTGCCTTGTTCTGGAATTTTTTTCCACGCATTATCACGCAAATACACCGGAAGTGCTTGTTCGGCTGCCACCCACTGTTGCTGTTTTGCAGCAACACGAGCAATCTGTGCAATATCTTGTGCGGTTGCCATAATGTCTTTGAATTCTAATGCTTCTGGCTTAATTAAAGCTGAACCTGAACCGACTAAAGTAAATTGAGCAACTTGAGCCGCTTGTTGATAATCTAAAAGCTGTTCTGTATCAACCGCCTGCATAATGCCTTGTTCATTTAACTGAAAACTGGCGATATAGACTTCATTCATGCGGGCATCCAGCACGGCAGTCACGGCAGTTAAACCATGCAGTCGATAAGCAGCTTGCGCCAAAGCTTGTAAGGTTGAAACAGGAATCACGGGCAAATCATGTGACCAAGCCAGCGCTTGCGTCACCGCAGCATTAATACGAACACCGCTAAAAGAGCCCGGTCCGCGACTAAATGCAATCGCGGTTAAATCTGCGGTATTCAGACCGAGTTGAGCATAGCCCTGCTCGACCATCGGCAAAATGGTTTGCGTTTGAGCTTTTGCACGCGTATCCAATTGGAAAAACAGTTCTTGATTTTCATCTACGATAGAAACAGAACACTGTTCATTGGCTGTTTCTAATGCCAGCAATTTCATGCTCAACCTTGCTTCAATTTAATCTTAAAAAACGAGGGCTATGATACTCCACTCATATCTTGGACGCGAGAATTTCCAAGCACAGATACAAAAAAACCAAGCAACTGCTTGGTTTTAAACATGCTATTGAATTAAAACTCAAAAACTTCCAATTGCGTAAACTTCTTATAATGCTCGGCATAATGCAAAGCACTCAGTTTCAACTGGGCTTCAACATCAGCATCTAGCGTTTTCACCACTTTCCCTGGGGAACCCATCACCAAGGAATTATCTGGAATCACCTTACCTTCTGGAATTAAAGCATTCGCGCCAATAATACAATTCTTACCAATCACTGCATTATTCAAAATCACGGCATTGATGCCAATCAAAGAGTTATCGCCAACGGTACAACCATGCAGCATGGCTTGATGCCCAATGGTCACATAATTGCCAATTTGCATGGGAATGCCTGCATCGGTATGTAAAACCGCATTTTCCTGCACATTGGTAAAATCCCCCAATTGAATGCTGCAATTATCTGCACGAATTACTGCACCAAACCAGACACTCACTTGTTGTCCCAATTCCACCTGACCAATCACAGTGGCATTGTCTGCCACCCAGCCATCAAAGGGAGCATGCGTGGCTTTCGGTGCATGTCCTGCAAATTTGTACATCATGTTTAATTACGTCCTTTGGTTTTTAATAATGCCTGCTGGGCATAAAATAATGGCGAATTTAATAAAAACGGCCATTCCTTTTGATAATTCAATCCATACTGAAACAGTGAAATCAGCATTCTGGCTGTAAGTCCCCAGACAATTTCATCTTCAACCCGCATACTGGGAAAATACAAAGACTGCTGTGCATAACGTACTTCATGTGGCGTAGGCGGTGCATCCATTAAATGTCGTAATGAGGCAAAGAAAATACGATCAATTTCGGAAGGTTGAGCAATCAGTTCAACTTGAGGTGGAATCAGTCCAACAATCGGTTTGACCAACATGCCATTACGCGCTTTTTGCATGGGTAAATCACCCAGTAGCTGCACATCAAACGGATTTAAAGCGGTTTCTTCTTGAGCTTCTCGGAGTGCCACCACAATATTACTGGTATCCTGCGGATCGCGTTTTCCCCCCGGAAAAGAAACCTCACCAGCATGATTAGATAAATACACAGAACGGCGGGTTAATAATACTTTAGGGTCTGTTTCATCGGTAATCGCAATTAACACAGCAGCTTCAGCTTCCCGCTTACGGGTTGAAAATCTTAAATGCTGCTGTAATACATGTGTTAATGAACGATCATCCATATCACTCACCTCTATTCTTCTTGATTTCATCATAGCTGAATTTTGATCGGATTGGAGAGAATAGATGTCAAACTTGTTTTTTTCAGTTATGCTGAGTGGCACCTTTATCATTGATGATGAATATGAACTTCTGTGGAAATTGTGGACACAAAACGACTGAAAAAATCCCGCTTGGCGATCATCAATTACGTCGCGTTTGCACAGAATGTGGTCAGATTCATTATGTAAATCCCAAAGTTATTTGTGGTGCTTTAGCCCTTTGGGAAGATAAAGTCCTGCTTTGCCGTCGTGCCATTGAGCCACGCTATGGTTTATGGACTTTGCCAGCAGGCTACATGGAATTATTTGAAACCATGGAGCAAGGTGCTGCACGTGAAACTCGTGAAGAAGCACAAGCAGAAGTAGACATCGAACAACTTTATTGTATGTACAATATTCCCCGTATTGGGCAAATTTATGTGCTGTTTAAAGGTCAACTGATTGATGGCGTTTTTGGTGCTGGTGAAGAAAGTATTGAATGCCGTCTATTTGAAGAACATGAAATTCCATGGATGGAACTGGCTTTCCCAAGCGTAGAACAAACCTTAAAACATTATTTTGCCGATCGTCAAAGCAATCAATTTATCACCCATTTAGAAACCTTGGGTACACGTCTGGATCATACCGGTTAAACAGTTTTAACCAATGTATTAAAGATTAAAGCCGATTCAATTGAATCGGCTTTTTAGTCTGTATGAAAAGGATTTAGCTTTTCATCTTCACCGCGTAGCAAGAGGCTAGACTCATTTCCAAAGTTCCCCCACTTAATTTTGCCAAGGCGGTGTCATCTGCGGTTTCATCGGTATTGTTGGCATTATAAACCTTCTGGAAACTGGCATAACTATTTGCCCATTTCACAGTTTCACCCGCCGAATCGGTAAAGCTAATCCGTCCTGTACCACCTGCCGAAGCATTTAACAAATTCTGTAAATGAATCAGTGCACCACCGACCACAATACTTTCACCTGCAGCCGAGGTTTGAATGGTGGAGTTGACCCCAACCAATGCACCATTCACCGATTTTAATGCTTCATCCCCCAAAATCATGCGGATTGAAATTGCACGATCATCAATAAAAGCTCGTGAAGTCGTACCAATGCGGTATTGCTGTACGCCATTACTGTCTTTTAAATTACTTGCAACGCTTAGACTACAACTGCCTGTACTCATATCTGTATCGGTAGCAGCAGCTTTCATGTTGGTGCGGATATCACCATTTTCATCAATCACGATCCCCAATTTTAGACTCGGCACACTGCTCTCGCTAAATTTGAAAGTCAGATCGGCGTAGAGTGGAAAAATATAACTCTCCCCTGTCGCAACATTGCTGTTAGATTTAAACACTTGCTTGTCTAGATAAGTAATTGGATAAACTTTAAAAATATCCAGAGAGCCTTTATAGGTATCGCTCACTCCATAACGTTGTTGCCACTGCCCCAAATCTTTGAGGTCTTCAGAAGTTACCGTGGTTTTTTGCGTGAGCAGCTTGTAGAACTTTTCCTTACCCGCAATCATATAATCGTTATACAGCTTGCCCTGATTGATAATCAGATCTTCTGAATTTGGATCATTCACACCAATATAATAATTTTGATCAATGCGTTTGTTCAGTGGATTAATCCAGTGATTTTGCGGTAAGGCCGTCATTTGGGTGGGTTTATAGCTGCGAATTAATTCCGCATTCACCCCTGCAATAGACGTGAGTCCCGATTTTGCCAAACCCCGCCATTGCAAACCACTACCGAAAGTATAGCCTTGACGATCGGTCAGTAACATAAAGTGCCCAAACAAATGTTTGGTGGTGGTGTCATTGGCTTCACACACATCCTTATTACAGCCTGTTAAACCATCAGAACCCGTTAAGCTGCTAATGACACTACCTGAAGTTGAAAACAAAGAAAATTCAGGTTGATACACGGCGGCATTACTAATATTTAATAACTTGCTGACCACCTCAAATGCCTCAGCATCTGAAATGACCGACACATCTAACCATGGCTTAAGGATTGCCGCATAATCGCCATTCACCATCTGCTGCGCCGTGACAGAATTGGTAATTTTATCTAGACCTTCACGAATCGAATCATTCATATACAGCGCTTGAATATCCGTTTTCGTGTTAATGGTTTTCTGCTGTAGTGCCAGAGCCTGAATAATTTTGACCAAATTCATGGCAGTCTTGACCGTGACATCACTTGGATCTAACACAGTCGCATTACGGTTGGTCATTCCCACTGCAATGTCCAATACAGTTAAGCGTGGAATTTGATTGGTGCTGACCAAGGCAATATTACTAATTGGGAACGATCCCAAAGCAATACGCTTGTCCGCTTTACCCAACAAAAATACATTCACCGTATCACTATAATTACAGGTGCCTGTTGCCACTCCATTATCGAGATCCATCAAAGTGACAAAGGTGTTTTGCGTATCACTACTACAAGAAAAGTTCAGTCCATCCAAAGGATAATCAAGTGCGAATTCAATACAATTATTGGCGCCAGCACTACAACTACCATTGACCGTGCTGTTATTATTTTTCTCAGGAATAACATTCGCACTTTCACCACCACAGCCTGTGAGTCCTGCTACCAACGTCGAAAGTGCCAAAGTTAATAAATATTTATTTTTCATTCCTATCACTCTAATTCTCAACTAACGAATGGCTGTTAGTTTGATTTGTCCTTGATTACTTAATATTTGGTCTTCAACATCTACTGCCGAAAGTAAAGGCGTCATCAAAATATAACGGGTCTGTGTCGGCAGTTGTAACATGCCGTCCATCACCGCATAGTGATACTTGTTTTCTTCCCGATTCTGATTTTTAAAGCCCGTCACCCCTTCAATCACGCATCCTGATTCGTCTAGAAATGCTACGAATGGCCAGTAAAAACTCGGCTGATCCTGACTAGAAGCATAAGAACTGAGCTGTACATTTTTGATACCTGCCTGAACAGCAACTACTTCATAATCAAACTGATCCTTCAACGGTTGCCGAGGCCAGACATTGACATCCTGCTGTGCTTTCAGAATTTTGGCTTTTTTGATTTTTTTATCGCTATAACACGCTTGTCCCAGACTCTGCACCACTTGATCTTTGGCAATCGGGTAATATTGGGTTGATAAAGTAATGACTATATTTTCAGTAGGTTGCGTCGATTTAAAAAGTCGATCCAGCACACCTTGGTTCACACCTTTTTCACGCTCCACCACTTGTAAGCGCGGTGCACCTAATTCTTTGTCCACCACCCCTTCTGGCATCACGTAAAAGCGTTTTTTATTTTCTAAATTAAACTCTTGCCCTTCTAGATATTCATTTTTGACATAACGATCGCCATTGATTTCAAGAAATCCATCCGAAGTCGACTTCGATGAGACAGGAACAGCAGTTGGAGGACTTGCTAGGCGTGTGGCTTTTTCGATTGCAGTATTGGCCTCAATCTTATGGAGTGCACGATCTACCTGTTTAGCGGTTGTGGTCGTTTGAGTATTTTTATTGCTCAGCGTAAGGTCTTTGGCTGGCGCTGATGAGCTAACTTCTTGAGGACTCATATTTGTCACAAGCACAGGAGATGCTTGTTTCGGAGTCTCTACAGGTTGCACACTTACAGCAACTGATGACTCAACTTGAGTTTTAAGCTTGGCTGGATGTGCAACAGTTTTAGCTGGAACATTTTCTACGACTTCCGACGGCTGAGCGAAAATTGAGGGTTTTCCCTTGAGCGATTGCGGCTGGGGTTTTGGTGCTGTTTCTTCTTTAACTTTTGCTGCGTTTTGTGGTTGGGATATCTGAGCTTTTGCTACTGGTACAGCAGTCTGAACAGACGGTGTCTGCTGGGTTTGACTTAACCTCGATTCAATTTTCTCTACTTGTTGAGGTTCCAACTGAGTTTTGGTTTCAACTTGCTTGGTTTCCGAGGGTACACGCGGAATCACCATTGGGCGACCATCTGGACCAATAATGGTATAAAACTCACCCGCATGCGCAGGCAATGCCAGCATTCCACATAATACCCACGTAGAAGATGACACCCATGCGAAAAGCTGATTCTTGTTATTGTGTTTTACCATTTCGTACGATAACTCAAGCCTAAGATTGTGATACTGGTTTCAGTTTTTACGTTTAATCCTGCATAAGGATTCAGCAGAATATTGTTCACCCCAGTTTGGTTGGATAAGCTACTGGTATTTGCAGGAATACTATCTTTACTGCGTAAATAACCAATGGATAAATCCAGATCCGTATCGGCATCAAAACGATAACCAACCCCTAAACCGAATAATTGGGCATTGTTAATTGGGACCATGGTATTGCGCTTATCATCTGGAATCGCGCTGGTCCGGGGCTCATATCCTGCACGTAATTTCAGACGATCCGTTGCTGAATATTCAATCCCGATGCCATAGTTCCAAGGTGAGTCAAACTTCAACGGCAAGGCTAAACTGTTGTCGGTAATATCTGGCGACAACAATTTCGCAATTTTTAAAGCTGATATAGAGCGGTCAAATTCAAACTTGAATTTGTCCCAAGCGCGATAATCCGTCCAGCCCACATCAAAATTGACCTGTAAATCAGGTAAAATTTTATATTTGATCCCGGCCTGAATATGTTGTGGATATTCAAAATCCATCGAAACCAGACCAGACTCTGATGCAGGAATACTCTGTGGAAAACCAAGAATGGCCGCAAGAATCTGTCCTGTCGGTGAAGACATCAAACCATTGATGAGCTCGCGGGGCGCCTTCGAGTTATCAATGGTGTATTTACCTTTTAAGCGCATTTTTGCTGCACTTTGATACACCATACCAAAACTAAACTCATCGGTTGGTTCCCACATGACCCCAAGGTTAAAACTCGGACTCAGCGACTGCTCCATAGCGACTTCCATCCGTCCAAAGCGGCCAAATGGATTCATGCCTTCTTCGGCATTACAAATCCCGAGCAATAAAATGTCGGTGATGACATCAGAGTTGTCTTTAAACGGGGTACACACCACCTCATCAATCATACGCAGCATCCCAATCATTTCATTGGGAAAACGTAAATCGGTTTTTAAAGCAAAGGCTTGATAGGACATTCCCACCGAAGCACCAATCGAAAGTTCATCATTCACTTCATAAGCGATGGATGGTGATAAATAGGTAAAACGTTCTAAGGCAACTTGTTGCCCCATAAAATTACTGGGATTACCATTTTCAGCACCAAAGCCCGCAACCAACGGTGCATAGAAGGCTGTTGCAAACGTGGTTTTTGAACCTGGCGGCTTATAGGCGGCACCTGCTGTTGGTGCCAGCATTGGCATACCCTCACCTAAATCCACCACTTTTTTTAAAATAGGCACATACAGGCTGATGTATTCTACATCGCCATTTACCGCACCTTTGTAGTCAGTACATAAATCTGAAGCGACTTCTGGACCATCATTACAAACCAAAGGATCATCTGAATAGCCAAAAACGTTATAGCCTTCAGGTGCAGAATACTGACGTTTAATGTTGAAGTCAGCCAAAATACCCTGCACATCGGTTTGCAGCCCTTCAATTTTGGTGAGTGCTGCTGGGTTATAATGGACTGCACTGACCCCTGGAGGATCGGCTGTAACCGCATTCCCCATGGCCAATGATCGAATATCTACTGATAAATTTTGCCCAAGTTGAGCAAAAGCCATACTTGAACAGCCCGATAAAATTATCGCTGAAACTAACGGGCTAAGTCGTACCTTGTACATGCGACTGCCCTCTTAGCTAATTTTTTTACCGAAACCTGCAATATCTAATGGGAAAGACAAGCCTAAAGATACGTCTGGTGCATCTTCCGTTAAGCCAATGCCTAAGGTGCCATTCACAATGGTTTCAGGTGAAACGCGTACACCCAATGAAATGGCAAAGGTTGAACTGGTTTGGTCTGCAGGAGAATAGCTTTCACCCGAGGTATATAAGAATTCTGCCCCAGTATTGAAACTTTGTTGATATGACATGGTCATAGAAACATCATAGTTAAAGGAGTAGGCGAAACCAAATGAAAAGCCACCACTCATACCAGGATCAAATTCTTCAATTACTCGTGGACCGCGACGCTGATCTAAACCCGTTTCTTTAAATCCATAGTTAGCAGAAACAGATGCAAACAAGACCACAGGATCAATATACTTACGTGTACTCGCGCCTACACCAACAGAGTAATAGCCTTTGCCCGTTGCCAAGTCTGTCGTGGGATTAATTTCATAAGGACTATCCCCAGTTTTGGTCGATACATTGCCAAATAAAATTAAAGGTAAACGACCTGTTTTTAACGGAAAGGGTTCCCAACGTGTGCCGAATGAGATATCACCTAAACCAGCGGTAGAGGTATCTTTTAAATTGTCAGTTTTCGCGACCAACGGTAAGGATGCGGTAAAAGTCAAGTTATCCAAAACCCCGTACTGTACGGTAAAGGTATTGGTTAAAGTATGGCTGGCATTTTCCTGTACCCGTAACTGATAAAGACTGCCTTGAGCCATCTCTAAATCTAACTGGGTATCGCGGTAATAGGTATAATCCACATCATAAAATGCAGAAATATCCCCTCTTTTAATCAAGGAATATTGACGCTCATTTGAGGTGAAAACTTCTTCCAAATTCGTCTGTTTAGTGGCATCTCCCTCTTGTTGCTGCAAGGCCGTTGATGCCTCTTGAGGATTGGCAACACTCTCATTTTCCACATTTGCTGAAGCTGTCGTTCCTTGCGCCTCTGTTACGGTATCCGCTGCATAAACAGTCCCCATCAAGACTTGGATACTCAGTAGCAATAATGTTTTATTCATCCATTGATTTTTCATTTCCGTCCACTCTATTCTTTTTTTATTTGCTTTAAACCGTGCTATTTGCTCTTGTAATATAGGCGTAAATGTCGATCGACATATTGGCCGTTCATCTCGGATTCAGGGTTATTATTGACAATTCTTGAGGTGGTTGCCCCCCGATCCGCCAGTTTTTCCATATAAAACTGAGGATACTGAATATCAACCAGTGCATAACGATTCACTGTTGCATCCTCCACATGACGCATATCACTTTCCTGTAATGCCAATAAATTTTTACGTTGCTCTGGCGGCACACTAATTAAAAATAAGGTGTTATTTTCCCAGACCTGCTTAAAGCGTTCTTCATCAAAACTAATATTACCGAGGGCTGGATCTGCCACATAAACACGGCCATCCTTGTACGCCTTGTACACCACAAAATGCTTAAAACCTGCATAGGAAATAGGAACAATCGCAGGTTGCCCCTGTGCAACCAGATCTTCAAATGCCCCCTTATAGCCACCACTTTCGAGTCCTAAAGCAGCCACAAAGCGCTTCATGTCTAACAAAGAAAAACTACGACGCTCGATAATTCGCTCTGACTCACCAAATTTAAGCAGACCTGTCATGGTCTGTTGCTCAGTCAGTTGAGTCCCGACATAACCATTGAGCAAGGTTGTTAATGCAGCGGAGCCACAACTGTAATCGTAGGCTTGACGGACAATGCCACGGAATTGATCAATAAGTGCGGGTTGAATTTCTACGGTTTCACGATGCATGCGGGTAAAGGAGTCCTGCCGTGAATCTAAGGTTTCCGTATAATAGACTGTTTCAGGTGATTTTTCTTTTATTTCAAAGGCTTGTGTGGCAAAATAATACATCAATGCCGAGCCTAATGCGATCTCTAACATATTCCCTAACTTTTAAGTTTTCGGCATGATGTGCCCGAATTTTATTATTTTTCTAGAGTAAAAACTCTATACTTCCTTGTCTTTTGAAAGATACCTGTTTTTTTTAAAAGAAACAGCTTTTTCTTACATTTTTCGATGACTGAATATTTTTTTGTAAAAAAAGCGCGTGAATTCACGCGCTTTTAAAATCAGAAACTTAGTGACCAGAAATCGTAATCACTGCACCTTGGTTATATACACCCATTGAAGGGCTGTAATACGTCTGTAAACCTTGTACTTCAACATCACCAATTGATGCCGCACCTTGGCTACCTAAATGTACACCTTTCACATAGTTATCTACAGCACCACTAGAACTGATAATGCGTAAATAACCTTTAGATGTGCCTTCAGCACCAATCACGCTGATCGCTTGGTTCAAAGTCAAGTTTTTGGCATTTGCATCTGCAACTTTAATGCTATCCACAAAGATTTGACCTGCTGCACGGTTACCCGCAGTACCATCACCATTACCTTGTTTGGTTGAGTTATCTAAGATACCTAAATTAGTAATTTCTAAACCACCAATCATTTGCGCATTCAATTTCACCATTGCACCTTGAGGTGCTGCACCCAATTGAATATTGGCTGACATTGGACCCGTTTTTAAAGATAAACCAGACAAGATCGCGTTGTAGTTTGCATCATCTCCACCACGACGAATGTCAGTTGAAGCTGCAGTTGGAAGAGCACCTGAACCTGTTACCCCAATTTCACCAATTTTGATATCTAAACCAGAAACTTGTGCACCAATGTTAAGGAATGCCCCCCCAGTTCCCGTCGTACCTGCATCAGTATCAATCGTTAAATCTGCCAAGTTACGTGAAGCAAGTAAGTAGGCGCCAGCATTGTCATAGTTCGCACCAATCACAATACCTTTGGTTTCATTGGCATCACCCGTTTTAGCATTGCCCTTAATCACAATTGCACCCGCAGTAGAAGTACCACCCAAAGCTGCCGTTGCCAAACCATCATTGTCATGAATGAAGAGTTTTTCAATTTCAACTTTAGAAATGCCAATACCGATATTTAAACCATCTTGACCTGTTGCCGCGCTTAATGCAGCATCATCCATTGCTTGCATAGCCATCGCATTCGCGCTAATAGCCATCGAAGAAACTAAAACAAGTTTAGTCAAATTTTTCATGTTCCACTCTCCCAAGAGTATTATTTTTCTTTAATGTCAACCACTCGATGTACCCGCTGTTTTATTTGTTTTTCGACAGCGCAACATTTTTCCTTGAGCGATCCGTTGGCATTGACAACGTTATATGTCTGTTATTTTTTGTTCAACTGCTGTTGGTCGCAATATGAATCTTACCGACAAACGGTATTTACCGTGTTGTTTCATTCACATTCGAGTAAAATGTAAAATATAGTTTTAATGCCAGCTTTTCCTAAGCGTATGACCACCCCCTCTTTTTTCAAAAAAGTTATTTCTGATCAAAATCTTAATGCTCAAGAAATTCTTGCTCGCCTTGATGATTTGCCTCATTTAATTTATTTAAAAAATAATTCAGCGCCCGTGATTGCATTTCTCCCCCTGCAATTTGAATATGTCCAACAAGGTATTCGTCACACGTATCAAAGGAATGATGTATACGAATATCTTGCAATTCAATCGCATCTGAATTTCGAGCAAACTGAGCATTCTCTGGAAAATACTGCTGGTTTTTGTGGTGGTGTCATGGGCTTTGTCAGTTATGACTATGCCAGCGCGCAGCAAGTGAAAATTCACTCAAAAGATCAACCATCTTTTTGGCTGGGTTTATTTAAAAGCTATTTAAAATTGACAGAGGATGGTTGGTATTTTTATAGCGATGAACCTGAAGCAGATCACATCTATGACTTGATTCAAAGTAAGTTAGAGGCTTGGCCTAAAACAGCTCCATTACAACTGACTCAACCCTGCCAAGCACGATGGAATAAGCAACAATATCAAACTGCTTTTGCACAAGTTCAGGAATATATTAAAGCAGGTGATTGTTATCAAATTAACCTGACTCAAGAGTTTGTTGGACAAGCTAAAGGTGGCTTACTTTCTGTAGCCCAAGAGTTCTGGCAACTGACCGATGCGCCTTATTCTGGCTATTTAAAAACAGAAGCATTCGAGCTACTCAGTTGTTCACCTGAGCTATTTATTGAGTTTCTTGCCGAGCGGCAACTGGTCACCAAACCGATTAAAGGCACCATGCCGCGCTACGCAGATCAAGAGCAAGATCTGCAATCCAAATTACAATTACAGCATTCCGCCAAAGATCAGGCTGAAAATGTGATGATTGTAGATTTACTGCGTAATGATTTAAGTGTGTATGCCGAAACGGGAAGCGTCAAAACCCCCAAATTGTTTGCCATTGAATCCTTTAATCAAGTGCATCATATGGTCAGTGAAGTCACTGCAACACTTCAACCTGAGGTAAAAGCCTTGGATGTGTTACTCGCGGCTCTGCCAGGTGGTTCCATTACAGGCGCACCCAAAATTCGGGCCATGCAAATTATTGAAGAACTAGAAGGTGCACCACGCGGTGCATATTGTGGCTCGATGGGTTATTTTAATTTTGATGGAACGGGTTCATGGAATATTCTGATTCGTTCTATTCAGAAATATCAACAAGAGATTTCTTTGTGGGCAGGCGGTGGAATCACTATTGCCTCGAACTGTGATGCAGAATATCAGGAATGTTTCGATAAGGTTTCTGCCATGTTGAATTTACTCAATACATGGCAGAAAACGGAGTCTTAAGGCAGAATATCTTGCTTCAAGGTTTCAACCAAACGCTGATTTTGCTCATCTGTTCCAATAGTAATACGCAAGAATTGATTGATCCGTGGCTTATTGAAATAACGCACAATAATGCCACAGGCACGCAATTCAGCTGCCAATTCACCCGCATCTTTACCCGGTAAGGATGCAAAAATAAAATTGGCTTTAGATGGCAACACCACGAAACCAATCGCTTGTAGTTCACTCACCAATTTTTCACGGCTACTGATCACTTTTTCACATTGCTGTTCAAAATAAGCCTGATCTTCAAATGAAGCCACTGCGGCTGCAATCGCAAAACGATCCATCGGATATGAGTTAAAGCTATTTTTCACGGCTTCTAAAGCAGCAATCAAATGCGGTTGGGCAATCGCAAAACCAACACGTAACCCCGCCAAAGAGCGTGACTTAGATGTGGTTTGACAGACCACCAAATTTTCATACTTTTCCACCAATTTCACAGCAGATTCAGCACCAAAATCGACATAGGCTTCATCAATCACCACCACCGAATCCGGATTGGCTTGCAATACTTCTTCAATCGCTACTAGACCCAAGGCAATACTGGTCGGTGCATTTGGATTGGTAATAATAATGCCGCCATTGGCTTGCTTATAATCTTCAACGACAATTTCAAAGTCATCATTTAAAGGGAGAACTTGCGTTTTCACCCCGAAGAACTGGCTATACACCGGATAAAAACTATAAGTAATATCAGGATAAAGAATTGGCTGTTCTTGAATAAAAAAGGCTTTAAAGATATGCGCCAAAACTTCATCTGAACCGTTGCCTACAAAGACCTGAGCAGCATCCACCTGCTGTTGTTTTGCAATCGCCTGTTTTAGAGCCGAAGCATCTGGATCAGGATATAAACGCAATGCATCCGCAGAATTGGCTAAAACCGCTTGTACTGCCTCCACCACTTTAGGAGATGGTGGATAAGGATTCTCATTGGTGTTTAATTTTAATAAGTTTTGAATTTTTGGTTGTTCACCTGGTACATAAGGTTCTAACTCACGTACTTCAGGACTCCAAAAACGCATTTGTGCTGTTGTAATTGTAGACATTATTAATCTCTTTTTTTCAACTTACTGGCGTAAGTCTTCCTCTCTTTGAAGAAGATTTGGGAAAGGTGAAAACCTATCCCAAACTGAGATATTCGGGGTGTGATAAGCTTAGCTCAGATGTATTCAATACAACTCACCAGCTAAGCATATACACATGTAATTGGATTATTGGTAGCGATAACGTGCCGAGCGAGCATGGGCATCCAGATTCTCTTGTTGTGCCAAGATATCCGCGGTTTTCGCCAAAGGTTTGACCCCAGCTTGAGAGCACATAATCAGACTTGAGCGCTTTTGGAAATCATATACACCGAGTGGAGACGAAAAGCGTGCCGTACCCGATGTTGGTAAGACGTGGTTCGGACCTGCACAATAGTCACCAATGGCTTCTGGGGTATATCTACCCATAAAAATTGCGCCTGCATGACGAATGCTTTCAGACATCTCTTGTGCTTCATCCAAGCACAACTCTAAATGCTCTGGCGCTACCTGATTAATCAAATCAATCGCTTCTTGGCGATCTTTAACCAAGACCAATGCACCACGATTTGCAATCGAAGTACGCGCAATTTCAGCTTTTGGTAAAACGGCCAAATGCTCTTCGACAGCTCGGGCCACATCATTCAGCAACTGTTCGTCTGGGGTGATAAAGATGGCTTGTGCAACCGTATCATGCTCGGCTTGAGACAAGACATCCATCGCCAACCATTTTGCATCATTCTCGCCTTCAGCATAAACTAGAATTTCTGAAGGACCCGCAATCATGTCAATGCCGACTTGACCAAACACCGCACGCTTTGCAGCAGCTACAAAACGGTTACCAGGACCAGTAATTTTGTCTACGCAAGGAATGGTTTCTGTACCATAGGCCAAAGCAGCAACCGCTTGTGCACCACCAATGGTAAATACACGCGTCACTCCCGCTAAATAAGCAGCCGCGAGCACCAATGGATTTAATTCACCATTCGGCGCGGGAACCACCATAATAATTTCAGGCACACCCGCCACATGTGCAGGCACCGCATTCATCAACACTGAAGATGGATAAGAGGCTAAACCACCTGGAACATAAATCCCCACGCGATCTAAAGGCGTAACTTTTTGCCCAAGTGTATTACCTAAAGCATCAACATAAGTCCAGCCTTCTTGTTTTTGCGCTTGGTGAAATTCACGAATACGTTCTGCCGCAAACTCAAGTGCTTCTCGCACTTCCGAGTCTAAGCCTTCAAATGCTGTTTTTAGTTCTGCTTGGGTCAGTTCTAGATCTGAAAATTGATGCGCTGGATGTCGATCGAACTGCTGGGTAAGTTTAAGAACATGAGCATCACCATGCTGACGGACATCAGCGATGATTTGGTCTACGGTTTTTAAAAGTTCAGGATCACTTACAGTTTCAAAAGCTAACAAGTTAGCAAAAGCTTGCTTGAAGTTTTGATCTTGAGTCGATAAACGTCGCATCAATTTACCCACAAGGTTTGAGTTAGAAAGCGTTAGTTTACCTTGTTTCCATGAGGTTGTGGGCAAGATAACATCAGCAATTCAACTTAGTCCCATCAGAAATGACTTTGATCAATAAAAAATTCTGTGGCGTTCAACCATTCATAGCTAATTAAGCCAGTTATTTTGACTTCATGATTTTATTCTAATTCTAATAAAATAAAAAAACCGCCCCAAAGGACGGTTTTAGAATATCGTTTTAATTAGGCTTGTTTGGCCTTTTGACGATCTTCAACTGCTGTTTCTAACTGCGCAAGAATTGGATTTAACAAGGCTTGTTTACGTTTAAAACTGGCTTTATTCACGATCAAACGCGAAGACACTTTGCAAATTTCTTCCAATGGCTCTAAGCCGTTGGCACGCAAGGTATTTCCTGTATCCACTACATCAACAATGTAATCACCTAAACCCACCAAAGGTGCAAGTTCCATAGAGCCATACAGCTTAATCACGTCGACTTGCTCACCTAGGCTGGCATAGTATTGACGGGTTAAGTTAACATATTTGGTGGCAATCTTCAGACGGCCTTTCGGACGTTCCATACCAACCTTACCTGCGGTCATCAACTTACAGTTGGCAATTTTAAGATCTAATGGTTCATAGACATTTTGTGCCCCATGTTCCATCAGAACATCTTTACCCGCAACACCTAAATCCGCTGCCCCATTTTCCACATAGGTCGGCACATCAGAAGCACGTAAAATTAAGATACGGACTTGTTTATGTGTGGTAGGAAAAATCAATTTACGTGATTTATCAGGATCTTCGAGTAAATTAATACCCGCTGTTTCAAGTAAAGGTAAAGTTTCCTTGAGAATACGCCCCTTACTTAATGCCAATGTTAAACCATGATCAAAATTACCCATTACGTTGAAATTAGGATCATCGTTTCTCATGTCACTCATGCACTTACTCGCTTAATTTGAGCACCTAAACCTTGTAATTTTGCTTCAACCTCTTCATAACCGCGATCAATATGATAAATACGGTCAATCAAGGTTTCGCCTTCAGCAGCCAATGCCGCCAATACCAAAGAAAAAGATGCACGTAAATCTGTTGCCATTACTGGTGCAGCAGAAAGTTTTTCAACACCTGTCACAATTGCATCATTGCCTTCAACTTCAATATTTGCCCCCATACGAGACAATTCAGGCACATGCATAAAACGGTTTTCAAAAATCGTTTCAGAAATTGTCGCAAATCCACGACCAATCACATTTACAGCCATCAACTGTGCTTGCATGTCGGTTGGAAATTCAGGATGTGGTAGGGTACGGAAACTGACGGCTTTCGGACGCTTGCCCATCATATCCAGTTCAATCCAGTCATCACCACGGGTTACTTCTGCGCCCATTTCCTCGAACTTGTCTAGGACAGATTCAAGCAAAGATGGATCGGTATGTGTGGTTCTCACACGTCCACCCGTAATCGCAGCGGCAGCCAAATATGAACCTGTTTCGATACGATCCGCAACGACTGCATATTCACAGCCATGTAGGCTTTCTACGCCCGTCACGATCAAGGTATCAGTATCCAAACCTTCAATTTTTGCACCCATCTTAATCAGCATTTTCGCAAGATCGGTAATTTCAGGTTCACGTGCGGCATTACGAATGGTGGTAACACCATCAGCTAAAACTGCCGCCATTAAAATATTTTCAGTACCACCCACGGTCACCATATCAAAGACAACTTCGCCACCTTTTAAGCGACCGTCGACTTTGGCATGAACATAACCATTTTCAACTTCAATTTCAGCACCCAATGCTTCTAAAGCTTTTAAATGCTGATCTACTGGACGTGAACCAATTGCACAACCGCCCGGTAAGGAAACTTTCGCACTACCATAGCGAGCAACCAAAGGACCCAGCACTAAGATGGATGCACGCATGGTTTTAACCAATTCATAAGGTGCAAACTGGTTGTCTAAAGTCGAGGTGTCCGCAGTAACCGTATCACCTTCATAAGTCATTGTGATGCCTAAGCCTGCAATCAACTTCACCAACGTATTTACATCTTTTAAATGCGGGACATTGGTTAATGTAATTGGAGAGTCAGCCAAAATCATGGCGGCAAGCAAAGGCAGTGCAGCATTTTTTGCACCTGAAATTCGAACTTCACCTTCGAGCTTGGTACCACCCTGAATTAAAAATTTATCCATTAAATCTTAAGCTCCAAAAAGGCTTGCTTTGCGCCATTCTTCTTTTGTCATTGCGCGGATGGTCACAGCATGCACTTCACCACTGGCTATATAAGAGTTCAAGGGAGCATAAACAGTCTGTTGACGCGCAACAGGACGCTTACCTTCAAACTGATCATCAACAATTCGAAGATCAAACTTGCCAGCTTGCCCACTAACTGCAACTTCAGCTTCAGGAAAAGCAGCTTTTAAAATTTCAGTGAGCTGTTCACTATTCATGACAAAGACCTCAATACAGGACCAATGGTGTAAAACCCGCCATTTTACTATAAATCAAGTAAAATACAGCAGTCATCGCACAATTTTTATAGATAAAAAAAGGAGGTTTATCAAAACCTCCTCTGATCGGAATCCAGATTAAGCTAAAACTGGTGCATGATCCATTTGTAATTCACGATGTTTATGTAATTGTCGTTTTAATTTTTCCGTTAATTTTTTAATTGAAGTGTACATATCATCTGCCGTGGCCTGTGCGAACAACTCTATACCAGGTAAACGAATAATAGCTTCCGCAATATGATTCGCACTACCTTTTTTAGAATGTTTATCAATTTGATGATCTTTAGACAGCTTCACCTGCATACTGTTAACTTGATCTAAATGCTTCGTCATTTGGGCAAATTTTTCACGAATATTTTCTTCAATTGCAGGGGTGATAGTTAAATGATGACCACGAATTGTTATTTGCATAATTCTATCCCTCACCTTCTTTAGGATTAGCAAAGGTACAGCCGAAATGCTTCACAGCCAGAAAAAGAATCTGCACAATCTGATTAAATCATTTCAACCATCCTTTAAAATAAAAAAAGAGATTCATTATTTCGTCATAATGAATCTCTAGAATAGTCATACTTTAAATTTTAGATCAAGACTTTTCGCTCTGAAGATGACGGAATATGTAACGATTCACGATACTTTGCCACCGTCCGTCGAGCCACATCAATCCCCTCTTCCTTCAACATATTCGCAATCGCATTATCTGACAAAGGCTTACGTACATTTTCCTCAGTAATCATTTTTTTAATTTTTGCACGAATCGCAGTTGAAGATGCTTCACCACCAGAAGTCGTTCCCACATGGCTTGAGAAAAAGTATTTCAACTCAAATAAACCGCGCGGGGTTAACATATATTTATTGGTCGTTACACGCGAAACGGTCGACTCATGCAACTCCACTTCTTCCGCAATATCACGCAGCACCAAAGGCTTCATGCCTTCAGCTCCGATCTCTAAAAATGCTTTTTGATGCTCGACAATACAAGAGGCCACTTTCAGCAAAGTCTTGTGTCGTTCATCAACACTTTTAATAAAATTCTTAGCTTCCAACATTTGATTACGCAAATATTGATTTTCATCGCTTTGATCTGCCCGACGAATCATATTGGCATAGAAAGAGTTGATTCTTAGCTTTGGCATTACATCTGGATTCAACTGAACTTGCCAATGATCATTACGTTTCATGACCACCACATCAGGAATTTGATAATCAGAATCCTTGTCTTCAAATTCCAGTCCTGGATGTGCTTTTAAGGTTTTTAATAGATTCACAGCAGACTTTAACTGGTCAGTATTTAGACCTGTTTGTTTAAGTAACTTGGCGAGTTCATTCGAAATCAACAGCTCATAATGTTTTAGTAGAACAATCGCCTCATTTCGATAAGCCGTTTGTACCGGTAAGCTTTCCAGTTGCACCATTAAACATTCAGCCAGATTTCGTGAACCAATCCCGATCGGGTCAAGACGCTGAATATGCTTTAAGACTACAAGTACTTCATCATCTTCGATTTCTTCGTCATACTCCATACTTTCTAAAAGATGCTGAACAGACGAAGTAATTTCCGAAATTTCTACATCTAAAAATCCTTTATCATCTAAAGAATCAATGATGCAGTAAGCAATTAAACGATCAATTTGAGAGAAATGCAGCAGATTAATCTGTTCCAGCATATGCTCTTTTAAACCGAGATGTCCTTGGCGATTATCCTCTCGCTCTTCAAATTCAGCACTGCCTAAACTGGTTGATTGATGGGTATAGACATCATCCCAATCGGTATCTACAGGTAAGTCGTCAGGCAAATGATCTGCATTTAATTCATTGGTTAAATCACTATTATCTTGTTCTTTTTCTAAGTTCGATAAACTTTCGACACTATTTTGCTCTTCTACTTTTTCTAATAATGGGTTACTGTCGAGTTGAATTTGAATTTCTTGTTCTAACTCTAAACTTGATAATTGAAGCAAACGAATGGCTTGTTGCAATTGAGGTGTCAATGACAATGAGTTCGCAACTTTAAGTCCAACCGATAACTTCATACAACCCTACTCATTATTAATCATAAAATATAAGCAATTTTTATGCCGCTTTATAATTTTATAGCATAGTTTTATTAAAAATCATACAAAGTTTTATCTATAATTTATGTAATCAGCAGTTCTCTTTATCATCACTGTGCCCCCAAATTAACAATTAAATAATATGTATAAGGCTAAGCAGACTATTACTTGAGTAATTTAAAGTAGATAAATGAGGTGATATTGGCAGGGCCGCTAATGCTTAAACCTTAAATATTTATACCAAGTAAGTCTGCGATAAGTTGTTTCTACAAACTCAGGGTACTTCACATGTCGAAGTCGAATCTTTTAAGTCTATTCGGAGTTATTAGGAAGAATAAAAGACTGCAAGCCAGATTGTAATCCGTTGAGAATCTGTCCAAAGCACCCTATGTTTGATATGCGCTGGAATATTAATAAAATCGCCAGCGGATAAATTACTTTTAGAACCATCCTCAAATTCCAAACAGGCACTCCCCTTCATAACTATGACCCACTCATTTTCCTCTTGATCATACCAACCTTCATCAGGTGAACTTTGCCCTCTTGATACGATACGCTCAATTCTGACTACAGAAGAACAGACTAGTTCTTCGAAAACCTCCTTATTTAAATCATGCGGAAGTGAATCAAATATGTTTGTTACTTTCATAAAATCTCAGCTTATAATTTTTGTATTCATCAGATTTAGCATAAAATGAGTGAGAAGCGCAGGG
>NZ_JBSYVT010000014.1:0-92212 GCF_054112845.1 Acinetobacter sp. NigerLNRRAM0016 | reverse complement strand
ATGGATTTATTTCATTCCACGACAAAATTTCTGAGTAATGTGCAAAAATCGCATTTAAATTAAAACGCCATTTGCCTTGCGTAAATGATTTCAATAAAAACTGAATAACCATATCCTCACGCACAAATTGCTTCATGATTTCAGTCGCTTGTACACGAGATTGTGGTGCAGCTTCCTGTACAGCAAATAATGCTTTAAAAATTTGCTCATGATGATTTTCTTGATAAGCAAAAGGCGTAATATCCAACACAATCAGGCGCACAACACGATTTTCAGCCTTCTCCGCCACCTTCATGCTGATTTTTCCACCCATGGAATGCCCAATAAGGGAAAATTTTTGGATATTCAGCTCATTTAAGGTGTCTAAGACATCTTGTGCCATCAAATCATAATTCATCTGTTCACTGTGCTCAGATAAGCCATGATTACGCACATCTAGCTGTATTACAGTACGTTGATCAAAAGCCCGAGCCAACATGCCCAGATTGCTTAAACTGCCAAATAAGCCATGTATAAGCACAATTGGCTCTAAATCGCTTGGTTGCTCTGTTTGCTGTAATTGATAATTAAGAATCATGGTGCTTCTATCAGGTATTTTTATATATAGTGGCTTTTCAATATAAAATAATCAATAAATTTGCTTAGGCTATTTATAAAAGCACAAAAAAATCAGGGTAATAGCGGTGTATTTCCTGATTTTTTATGTATTTATTTAATGTTTATGCTTTAGCTTTGAAAAAATTAAATGGAATTTTCAAGTAACGAACCCCATTGGTTTCTGGATCTGGAAAGTGTCCAGCGTACATATTAATTTGTATAGAAGGTAAAATCAGTTTGGGCATCTCCAAAGTTGCATCGCGTTGATTACGCATTTGGACAAAATCTGCTTTTTCAGTGCCTGCATGAATATGAATGTTATGCTGTTTTTGTTCCGCAATAGTGGTTTCATAAACAAAATGATCGCGACCTTCAGGCAAATAATCGTGGCATAAGAACACTCGGGTTTTATCATCTAAAGCATATAATTTTTGTACCGAATCATACAGAATGTCCGCGCTGCCTTTAGGAAAATCACAGCGCGCTGTACCGTAATCAGGCATAAATAGCGTGTCACCAACAAATACAGCATCACCAATTACATAGCTTAGACACGCTGGCGTATGCCCAGGTGTTGGAATGTTATACGCCTGTAACTCGCCAATTTTGAAATGCTCGCCATCCTTAAACAAATAGTCAAATGAACGTGTTGAATTAAAATGTTTAGGCTCGATATGATAAATCGCTGTAAAAGTATCCTGTACAATCGCTATTTTTTCACTCATCGCGACCACTCCCCCCACCTGCTGTTTCAGGTATTGAGAAGCGGTCATGTGATCTGCATGAACGTGAGTTTCAAGGATCCACATTACGCTTAGGCTATTTTGGTGAATATAGGCAATAATTTCATCAGCCGAAGTTGTGTTTGTTGTTGCTGACGCAGCGTCATAATTCAGCACACTATCTATAATTGCGCATTGCTGACTAGCTGGATCACTCACCACATAGCTAAAAGTATTGGTTTCCTTTTCAAAAAAAGCTTTTACAACGGGCTGATTTATCATAATTTTGCTCCCAATGTTTTGTTATACAAAATAACACCGATCGACATCGCAATAATGAAATAAAACGCCTGATAATGACCTAAACCCACCAAGGTAAGACTTGGAGCCGGACAAATACCTGCTAATCCCCAACCAATACCAAAAATCGCACTACCTGTGATTAATTTAGGATCAAGTTGCGTGTTTTTAGGCAGTAAAATCGGCTCATTAAATACCGTTTTAGGCGCTTGCTGTTTTGATAATACTTGAAATGGAATGAATGCCACCGCAATTGCACCCATCATCACAAAGGCCAAACTGGCATCCCAAGTTCCAAATACATCAAGAAAATTTAGTACTTTTTGTGGATTCGCCATACCCGAGAACATTAAACCTGTGGCAAATAAACCACCAAAAATAAAGGCAAATATATTTTTCATGTTTATGCTCCCAAAATATGACGCATTACAAACACTGTCACGGCGCCAGCAAGCATAAAGGTTGCTGTTGCAATAAGTGATCGTTTCGATAAACGGCTAATCCCGCAAATACCGTGACCACTGGTACATCCAGAACCAAGTCGCGTACCAAATCCAACCAACAAACCCGCTAAAATCATAATGAACGGTGAACTTTCAATCTGAATCTGCGGTTGCGTAAATGCCCCATACGCAAATGGCACGATAATGAGTCCCAATAAGAACCAAATTGCGGGTGTACTGAATAAGGTTTTCGGGCTAAGTACTTGTGAAATCAGGCCGCTAATTCCTGCAATACGACCATTGACCCACAAATAACCCACGGCGGATACACCAAGTAGTGTTCCACCGATAAAAGCGGTTAGATAGTCATGCATTTTCTGCGTTCCATTCAAAACAATATATGTTTTTATAATATGTTTATTTATAAATTATTCAAGTGCAATTTTGTATGAATTTTACGCAAACTCTCCTTTCGAATTCGATTAAGACTCTATCTACAAACCATTTAGGCAATTCTTCCAAAACAGGATTCAATTTTAGCGTTTCAGCTTGCTCAATTTCGGCAAGAAATGCTGCATTTTCCCCATTCGAGGAATGATCAAAAAATAGCGATGGTCGGTTGTATCAACCGCCTGTATTAACGAATCTACACTTCTATAATAACGCTCATGAATCTTATGTTCAGGTGTGACTTTATCTTAATACCTTTCATTGGGCGGTCTATTTACCACCCATACAGGAATTATACTAAAAATGAATACTTTCAAGATTATCTTGAATGATATTCAGCCATGCTCTTGTCGCTGGTGTCATCGCGACGCTACTGTTCCAAGCCATCTTTAAATTCCAATTAATATTCGGCTCTGTCAGCAAGGCAATATGAAACTCTTCACTATTTAATCGCTCACAATAGGCTTGTGGCAGTAAGGCAATTCCGACATTAGATTCCACCAACTTGGCAATAAAGTCCCATTGGCTACTGCGACATGCCACTTTAGGCTCGAAACCCACCGACTGCGCAGCCTGTATAATCACATTGTTCAGGGTAAAGGTATTGGCATACAGCAAAAAGGACTCTTCTTGAAGCTCAATCAGTTTGATTTGTGATTTTTTGCGCCAATGCGAGTTTTTCTTTGCCAATAGACAAATTGGAGAGTTAATAATTTCAAAACCACTGAGTAAGGGTTTTAAATCCCCCATCACGACACCCGCATCCACCTCTTTACGAAGTATTGCTTCTTCGATGCCCGTAGCTCCGACTTCCAGAAAATTCAGCTCGATATGCGGATACTGACTATGAAACTTGGCAATCACGGTACTCAGCATCATGGCAGCCAAAGGCGGTAACCCAATAGTCAACTTGCCTTTCTTTAAACCTCTTACTTGCGTCACCGTATCAAAAATACGCTGCTGCTCATTCAAGATAATTAAAGCATGCTCATACACCTGCTGCCCCACATAGGTCAATGCGACCCCGCGCTTCCTTCCAGCTTCGCCTTTATGCAGCAGCATAACGCCTAACTGCTCTTCTAGAGCACGCATCGCCTTGCTGATGGTGGGTTGGGTGAGATTCAACTGTTCCGCGGCTACAGTGAAACTCTGGGTTTCTACAAGCGTGACAAAAATCTGTAGGCTTTTGATATCCACACCAAATATTCCATATTTGCATAATTATTTTTTTATTATTCATAATTAAAACAGCAGGTCAATTCTACAATAAAAACCTGTTGATTAGACTTGTTTATGTCATGTCCTCTCCCACTGCTTCAAAAATACAGTATGTTCTAAAAGTCACTGCTCAATTGCTATTTCTAATTGGGCTGTGGTGGATCAGTGCCTTGATTCAACAATATTTCCATCTCCCCATTTCTGCGGGTGTAATTGGACTGATCCTGCTTTTGCTTGCCCTAATGTCTGGCATGATGAAATTGGTGTGGATTAAATCAGGCGCAGATTTCATTCTTGCCGAATTGGTGTTGATGTTTATTCCCTGTGTGGTGGGCTTGGTCAAATATAAGCATCTTTTTATCACGCAAGGCTGGCAGCTCATTCTTGCAGTTGTGTTGGGTACTCTTTGCGTTATGGTGATGACGGCTTACAGCGTGCACTTTGGTTTTAAGCTCGAACGTAAACTACAGCAAAAGCAAAATCATCGTCCGTCTAAAAAAGTGGAAGCACACTCATGAACATCACGGCGCTCTTGTGTTTCATTGCCACCATTATTGGGTACATCTTGGCGAAAAAGCTTTATCGTCGTTATCCCTATATGTTGCTCTCCCCAGCAATGCTGGTTCCTTTTGTCCTGATTCTAATTTTGTTGGGTTTTCATATCTCCTATGACACCTATATGACCGATAATCACTGGATTGTCTGGATGCTTGGACCCGCAACCATCGCCTTTGCGATTCCCATCTATGAATATCGCCAGTTAATTCGCGCGCATCTGTTTTCAATCAGTCTGGGGATTGTGATTGGAATGAGTGCTGGTGTAATCAGTGCCTTCTATTTGGCGAAACTGTTTCATTTTGACAGCCAAACCACTTATAGCCTGATGTCCCGCTCAATCTCTACCCCTTTTGCCATGGAACTGACCTCGCATATAGGAGGTTCAGTCGAATTGGTGATTTTATTTACCATGATTACAGGGATTGCAGGCGTACTTTTGGGAGATACTGTTTTACTGCTGTTAAAACTAAACTCTGCCTTTGCGCAAGGCGCTTCGCTAGGCAATGCCGCACATGGCTTTGGCACCAGTAAGGCATTTATGCGGCATCATGAAGAAGGCGTGATTGCCTCTTTAACGATGGTTTTGGCAGGTGTGTTTATGGTGATTCTTGGACCAAGCTTAATTCATATCGTCATGCGCTGCTTAGGCTAATTTTTTATCAAGAATCCTTAAAACAGTGTGCCTATCGGTAGATAACTCAGACCTATGACAAACGCCAGTAAACAAGCTGTTTCGCTTATTTCAATACTCGCACCAATGGTATCTCCTGTAATGCCTTCTAGACGTTGCAGGAACTTAGTCCGTAGATAGACGAATGTTAAAACCCATGCCAGCCCAGTAAGCAGACCTAAGCCCAAGAAATACATAACAAGGCTTAGACTCAAACCAATAACCCAATAGACACGGCGCTTAGGCAAATGCGCAGCAATACTCGAACCTAAACCATTGGAACGCACATACGGTGTACTCACAAAGAGTGCCAAAGCAATGGTTCGCCCAAACACGGGAAACAGCAATAAAGCAAGCGCTGCTTTCTCTTCTAGCAAGACATACAGCGCTGCCCATTTTAAGACACAGACGATAATTAAACTCAGCACCCCAATTGGACCACAACTCGGGTCTTTCATAATCTTAAGGATACGTTCCTTATCGCCAAAGCCGCCTACCCATGCATCTGCGGTATCTGCCAAGCCATCCAAATGTAAGCCGCCTGTGAGCCAGATCCAAAGCACCAGAATCAGGCTGGAAAGTAAAACTGTAGGCAACCCAGACAGCAATAGCGCCACAATATATAAGATTAGCCCAATGATTAAACCAACCACAGGATAGAATAAAATCGAATTTGCATTCTGCTGAGCCGTCGGCATTTCTTTCAGTTGAATTCGTAACGTAGTCAAGAACTGCAAAGCAATCAGAAATGGAGTCATGTTAACTCCTGCAAAGCCAAGCTCTGTGTAACCGTATCCCAGCGAAAAGAGCTAAGCTGCCCCAATTCAGCCGTCATTTTCAACACATCATCCAAGGGTTGCTGTAACACCATACACTTTAACAGTTTAATTACCCCGCCATGCGTGACCACCAATGCAGATTGCCAACCGTTATATTCTATCCTCTGCTGTATAGCTCTCATTGCCGTAGTTACTCTGAGATGGAACTGCTGCATGCTTTCCGCATTGGGTAGTGTGATTTGCGTAGGTTTTTGCCAAAAGTCTGCCAAAGTTTCAGGAAATTGTTCATACAGTTGTTGGATCGACTGTCCTTCCCAATCGCCAAAATGCATTTCTTGCAGACGTTCATCTAAAATTAACGGTATATCCCGCTCTTTGACGATGTGTTCCGCAAATATACGACAACGCTGTAATGGTGAGGAAAAGACCACATCCCAGTGCTGGGGCTGTGGAAAAGACTGCGTTTGAGATTGATCGATACTACTGAGCATCTGTTGCCAACCATGTGTCGTCAGCGCATCATCCAGTGAACCACGCAGGGTATGACTCAGTTCACTTTCCCCATGTCGTAATAGATCAATCTGCAAATGCATGTCTACTCCCCTAGATTTTCTCACCAATCACGGCGGCTTCAGCAAATGTCGCCATTTGATTATGTAAGTGGCATGCCAATTTAATGATACCCAGTGCTGCACCAGCACCGCTGGCTTCACCCAATCGTAGATTCAGTTTTAAAATCGGTTCTGCGTTTAACTCTTGCAATAAACGTTGATGTCCATATTCGGCAGATTGATGCCCAAACAGCATCCATTCACGTACCGCAGGATTCAGTTTGACTGCAACCAGTGCAGCAGCCGTACTGATAAAGCCATCCACCACCATAGGCATAGCCAATTGCGCACAGCGAATATAGGCGCCAACCATAGCAGCAATTTCTAAACCACCGACTGCACAAAGTGCTTTAAAGGCATCTTGCTGCACATATTCACAATGTAATGCCACAGCACGATCAATCACTTGTTTTTTATGTGCTAACTGTTCTGCACGAATGCCTGTACCGACACCTGTCAGTTGTTCCGCAGCTTCATTGAGTAACATACATGCCAAAGCAGAAGCCGAACAGGTATTGCCAATGCCCATTTCACCCGCCACATAAATAGACGCATGCTCCTTTACGGCACGCTCTACACTTTGCTGCCCCAATTCTATGGCAGCAATACACTGTGCTTCCGTCATTGCCGGCTGTTGAGCAAAATTGGCAGTACCAGGGGCAATACAATGCGTTTCTACATGTGGATATTGATAAGCATCACCCACCGTACCACAGTCAATCACTTGGAGGGTTGCTGCATATTCTTTGGCAATCACACTAATACAGGCACCACCCGTAGTGAAATTCAGCAGCATTTGACGGGTGACAGCTTGAGGATAAGCCGAGATATTCTCCTCCATCACCCCATGGTCGCCAGCAAAAATACTGATCCACGGCGCTTGAATATCGGGTTGATCGGTATTTTGTAAACTCGCCAATAAAACTGCGATACGCTCTAACTCGGACAAAGAGCCAGTGGGCTTAGTAAGTTGTAACTGGCGCGCTTCTGCACGTTGTCTCGCTGCATCATTCGGCTGTTGACACGCCTCTAACCACCAACTCATGATTTGTCTCCTTTTAATTGCATTGATAATCCCGCTACACAGAACAGCACCTTGTCTGCAAGCTGCGCCAGTTGTTGATGCAGTCGCCCTGATTCATCCACAAATTTACGACTCAGCTCGCCCATAGGCACAACCCCTAAGCCCGTTTCATTGCTCACCAAAATAATGGTGGAAGATAAAGTCGGTAAAACGTCGAGTAATTTTTGCATTTGTTGGGATAGTAGGCTTGGATCATCCACCAGTAACAGATTGGTCATCCATAAGGTCAGACAATCCACCAAAATCAACTGTTCTGCTGCATCAATCCGCTGCAAACAATCGGCTAAATACAGCGGCTCTTCGCTGAGTTGCCAATGTGCAGGTCGCTGTGCTTGATGATGTTGAATCCTCAGCTGCATTTCAGCATCTAAAGCCTGAGCCGTTGCTACGTAGTGAACCTGAAGTCCCGAATCTTGTGCAGTCTGTTCAGCCAAACGACTTTTGCCTGAACGAGCACCCCCTAATATGAGTTGCAACATACGTCACCTAATGAAATGCTGTGTAAAGCATGTAAAGGGCCTTGTAATTCTTGTGCCTGATAATAACCAAACTTGATCTGGTTAATCTCGATTTCAAACTGCCGCGCAGGAAATGCAGCCTTATATAAACCCACGGTAATATGCGGACAATAGCTTAAAGCCGCGACCTCATCACTAAACTGAGCACATTGCGCTCTGATATGTTCTAAAGCCGAGTCTGTATCAATGACTTCAAGATATAACGCACTGCTGAAACTATTCAGACCGCCGATTTGAAGTTTTATTTTCTGAGAATGATGTGATTTTAAGCGCTGATATTGTTGTTGAAATTGGGCTTGAGTGAAATCATCATTAAAATTTGCCTGATCTGTGGTTAAAAAACCGCAAATAAACAGGGTGATATGAAACTGACGTGTATTGGGAAGGAGTAAATATTCGGAGAAAAAAGCTTTAACTTGATTAAGATACAAAATCAAGTCTGGATTTTGAATTTCGATATACCACAACGCATACTGTTCCCGACCATGATGCCATTCTGGGTAATCACGGCGAACTGTTGGAACAACATGACGAATGTGATCTAAAAACACGTTTAATATCACTTTAAACTGCAAAGTGATATTAAAACACGTTATGTAGCCGACTCATGCATGATGACGTTTAGAAATATTCAGCTTGGACTGAAAATCACTCAAATTATGCACAAACTGCAGATGTGGCAGTTGAATCAGTTGAAACTTGTTGAGGATCAAACTGATCTGGATACTGAAGCAAATGCGCTAGACCATTCTTTAATTGCAGCAGTAACGCTTGTTGCTGTGGAATGCTGAGTAACATGTTTTCAACCTCATTTTGCATCGCACACATCACCTCATCTATAGCCATTTGATCATGCAAAATGGCATAGGCATAACCCAATACCGCACCAGCAATCAATTGATCATAGGCTTGTCCACTCAAGATTTGCTGCTGAATGGAAGATAAAACCCGTTCACCAGATTCCAATTTACGTAAAGGATCACGTGCTACACGCGAACAAGGGTCTTTAAAGGCAAATTTACAGGACGCCATAAAACTCTGAGCCAAACGGTTTAAGTCTGCTTCCCGATGTGGGAGTTGCATTAATAGACCTTGCTTCACTTGTGCCAACAGTTGCTGACTAAATTGCTGTAATTGCACATCTCCCATGGCGATACCAATCGTTTCATGTCCCAATAGGCTGGCATACCACGCCATCATGGCATGCGTGCCATTCCATAAGCGATTTTTGATCAGCTGAATTTCAGAAATATCATCCACCAAAATCATTTGCCGCATTTTACTCAGTAACGGACTTTGATTTTCCACATAAATCGGCATGTCTAATTCTGCATGGAACAAAATTAAATCCATACTTTGTAAAATATGACTTGGCTGGAAATTACGGCGCAAATCTTCAATATACAAAGAGGCCTGATGTTCTTGGTTCGAATCTAGCTGAATGTTTTCATCTGAATCGGCATTTTCAGTTTCAACTTCTTCTTGGAACTGTTTAAAAATGTTGTATTTAATTTTGAGCTGACGATACAGATTTTTCTGACTCAGCTTCGACACCATGCGGTTGACGACGGTATCGCAGAAATAATGCTGTTGCAGAATTTGTTCAGTAATGGCCACGCTGGTGAGTTCATTTAAGGCTTGTCGCAAATAATCTAGAAATAGCTGTTTAGCATTAACCTTGTTCAGAATAATCAAAACAGTCAGAGGCTCTTTTGCTTGCCCCGCTTGATGTGTATGTCGCTCATAGAGACCTTTGGCAATCATCTTTACTTCATGCGCCAAAGCATTTTCAGGCAAACACACGGCGATGAGGCTAGATTCCACATACATGTCCGTCATTTGTGCGTCATCATCCGCATCAATCACGGTCATATTTTGAATGGATTCATCATAGGAGATTTGTCCATAGCGGATGCAATAACCGCCAAAGGCATTAACCGCTTCACGAAACAAAGCATTACGTGTCGATGCTACAATGCGTTTAGGGCGCGTGTAGCCATCCCAATGCGACAAAATTTGCGCCAAATAGCCACCACCAATGGCGCCAAAGCCATGAATCCCCACAGTGAGTTGATTCAGGGTCTGCGGAAAAGACTCTTGTAACTGTGGCAAATCCTGTTTTGCGGTAAAACCATCTAAATCTGCCAGACAGTCATACATACATTCATAGTAGTAATTGGCTTTGGCACGCATGTTTGCATTTGCAGGTTTAATATCTTTAAATAAAACCGTAATACCTTTCGCTTCAAAGGCGGAAGTTACACCATTTTCAGAATCTTCAAACATTAAGCAATGTTCAGGATTGAGATTCAGCTTTTCAGCAGCAGTCAGAAAGATTTCAGGATGTGGTTTGCCTTGCTCGACTTCATCACCACACACCACCACATCAAAGAATTTATACACATTGGCATTAATCAGATATTCTTCCGCAATGGCACGGCGACTCGACGTAGCGACCGCCATACGTAAACCTGACTTTCTTAAACGTTCAAGAACTTGAACCAAGCCTTTTTTAATGGGCACACCATAGCTGCGGACGGACTCTAACTCCAATTCATCTGCACGTTTACGGATTTCTGCATAAGGAATATCTGCACCATAGGTTTCCTGTGCTAAGGCATGTGCAGTTTTAGCACTTAAACCTAAACATGCCATTAAGTAATCATTGGAAAATGATTGTCCAATCAGTTCTTGAGATGCCTGTTTCAAGGTTTGAAACCGAAGTCGCTCAGTATCAAACATTGTTCCATCCATATCAAAAATTGCACCCAAAATCACATCATCATGAAATTTCAGCATTTATGCTCCTCAAATTATTGTTATGTACAGCTTTTAGCCTAATCAAAAACACAATAGCTGAGTAAAAATGACACGATATGAAATAATTTTGATTAAAATTCACTCAAAACAATCAACATTCTCTTATTTTTTGTTTCTTTTATTTAACACTAAGTAACTTTGTGTAAAGTTAGTATTGATCTCTGGATTTCTAAGACACTGATAATAAAAAACCTACTGCTATTGAGTAGGTTCAAAAATTGGCTCACAACAACTGATTAATTTTTCATTAAAAAGGTCAGTTCATAATCATCATGGGTAATTTTAACTCTTACGCCTCTATACGAACGCTTATCAGGATCTAATGCCGAGTTAATTACTTCATCTGCAAACTTTTGATCAATCATAAATTTTGCATAAAGCTTATAACCAATACGAATTTTCTTAATTTTTTTACCTTTTGCTTCGTACTTATCTAGGGTTTGATCTAAAAATTCTAAATTCAAGTCACTCACGTATTTATCCTCTATTGTTCTACTACTAAGCCTTGATTACTTGTACCTGAATAAAGTGCAAATAGCCAGTAATCTAAAATGAGAAGAAAAACTGAAATGATTAGAACAGCACAAAAACCTATCGCTGGTTGGAAGATGCAGATGGATCCCAAATCTATTAGGCATAAAAAAACCCAATCTAAGAAGACTGGGCTATAAAACTTGAATCTTTTTTCGTTGGTAGCGGGAGCTGGATTTGAACCAACGACCTTCGGGTTATGAGCCCGACGAGCTACCAGACTGCTCCATCCCGCATCAACGAGTTGACTTTATACGCCTGAATTCAAATTAAAGCAAACTTTATTTCAAATTCATCACCTAACTGTGTAAAAAATGACTAAATTATATAGAAAGCGTAGATTTTTACTCATTTTTCGATCAGCCAAGAAAAAAGCCCGCATAACGCGAGCTTTTTGATTCAAGCAATCTAATCAGACTTAGATTACTGTAATGCCACTAGCTTGTGCACCTTTTTTCCCTGCAGTCACAGTGAATTGCACGCGCTGACCTTCTTGTAAAGTTTTAAAGCCATTGCTTTGGATTTCGCTGAAATGCGCGAATACGTCTTCGCCACTGTCAGTTGCAATAAAACCAAAACCTTTAGTTTCGTTAAACCACTTTACAGTACCAGTCGTTAAATTTGACATAAGATATTTCCTATAGGATTGAGCTAAGAATAGAAAATAATTTATTACACATAAACCTTTGATAAAATGAAGGATGAAAATCAACAACACAATACAATCAGTAAACACAATAAAATTATTATTCTAGTGGCGTATATCATATACGCTTTATTCGGTAAATGATAGAAATTCTAACAATTAAGCTTATAAAGCTTGTGCATCCCTTTATAAAAGGATTTACCGTCGACATTCAAGATACAGGTCTCACCAGATTCAAATTCAATTTGTTTGCCCACCTCAACCCAACTGACCCCAAATAAATTATTTTGCATTCGCTTTAGGGGAACAATTTTTACACGTATTTCATCGCCATTGATGGCTTTAGCTGTTGTCCAGCCATTTAAAAAATTCAAATTAATTACTCATATACTGAGCCTTTGCAAACAGAGAAGTATTTCATAAATAAGACCATAGGAGAGTTTAGGTTTATTCTATAAAGAGGCATTTTGCCTGAGAACTTATAATATTTACATCAGCAAATCATGTAGAAAAGTGGTACTAAAAAACTTAATACCAACTATCAATATATCCAAGCAGATCACACTTAGATAGCGCCATACTACGCGATCTTGACTTCACAAGCAAACCAGACAAAATTACTTATGGTTTTTCATCCACGACATCAGCGAATACGGCACCGAGCACTGCGCTTAAATCTTGTGGCGACAAACCAATATCCAAACCGCGTTTTCCACCACTGACATAGATTTTTGTTAGAGCTTGAGCGCTTTCATCAATCACGGTTTTCAACCTTTTCTTTTGTCCAACTGGACTAATGCCACCGACCAGATAACCTGTTAGGCGTTCTGCATCTTTCGGATCTGCCATATGTAGTTTTTTAGCCCCAACCGCGGAAGCCACTTTCTTTAAGTTTAATAAATGATGAACAGGTAAAACCGCAACATAAAAATTCTTATCATCGGTTACAAGCAGGGTCTTAAACACTTCCTCAACTTTTAAATTCAGTTTTTCAGCAGCTTCGAGACCAAAACTTTTAGCATTCGCATCATGTTCATATTCATGAATGGAGTAATCAATTTTTTTGCTTTTTAATAATTTGCAGGCTGGCGTCATTTTGCGTCTACGATTGAAATAAACCGAATAATTATAGGCTTTTAAGAATGAAAATGTGAACTTAGCTTAGGCTATTGTGTTTTAAATGGGACATTGCTTGAATTGCGCCAACTGAAATGAGTACAATTTAGCCAGAACACGATACTTAATAATACCAATGCCCTCTATTTATCAACTGAAACCCGCATTTCAAAATTTATTGCGACCTTTAGTTCGTCGCCTATATCGACATGGCATTAGCGCCAATCAAGTAACGCTATTTGCCATGTTCATCTCCCTACTCATTGCTGGGGCTTTAGCATATCTGTTTCATACACAACCAACAGCACATGCCGCATATTTCCTGCTCATTCCTCTATGGATGTTGCTTCGCATGGCATTTAACGCGATTGATGGCATGTTAGCCCGTGAATTTCAGCAACAATCCAAGCTGGGTGCCTACCTGAATGAACTGTGTGATGTCATCTCCGATACGGCGCTTTATCTTTGCTTTATGGTGGTGAGCTGTATCTCTGCACCCTTACTGTTTATGGTCGTATTCTTAGCCATCTTGACTGAATATGCTGGGGTAATGGCGCCAATCGTGGGTCAAGAGCGTCGTTATGATGGACCAATGGGGAAAAGTGACCGCGCTTTCTGGTTTAGTCTGTTGGCGATCTTTTATGTATTAAGCCAATCTTTTTCAGAACATCTGACTTTTAAATTACAACAACTGATGAGTAATGGGCTTTTGGTAGTCATTTTGGTCTTGCTTTTTATCACCCTTTATAACCGTATTCGCAACGCAATCTAAATCATTTAAATAATTCTTCTTCAGGACTATAAAACATGCATTACAACAATAGTCAGCAATATTTTACCAGCCATGATGGTACATCCCTGTTCTATCAGCACTGGGCTTCTGCACACAACCCAGAGAAAAAAGCGATTGTCATGTTTCACCGTGGTCATGAGCACTCTGGGCGGATGGCACATTTGGTTGAAGAACTCAATCTTCCTGACTTTGACTTTTTTGCATGGGATGCCCGTGGTCACGGTGAATCCCCAGGTGAACGTGGCGATGCACCGAGTTTTTCTGCTTGCGTAAAAGATATTCAATCTTTCATTCAGCATATTGAAACCACCTATGCCATAGCCCCTGAGAATATTGCCATTATTGGGCAAAGCGTTGGTGCAGTATTGGCTGCAACATGGGTACACGACTATGCACCTAAAATTCGTGCATTGTGCTTAGCTTCTCCTGCCTTTGATATTAAGTTATATGTGCCATTTGCCCGACAAGGACTGACTGTACTGAATAAATTACGGGGTAATTTTTTCATTCAAAGTTATGTTAAAGCCAAAATGCTGACGCATGATGCTGAACGTGCACAGCAATACGATCATGATCCAAAAATTGCTCGAGCCATTTCAGTACGTATGTTACTTGGGCTTTATGATGCTGCCGAACGTTTGGTTGCAGATGCGCAAAATATCTATGTCCCGACCCAAGTACTTTGTTCAGGTTCGGATTTTGTGGTTCAGCAAAAACCACAACGTGAATTCTATGAGCGCTTGGCTCATCCCAATAAAGAGTTTCATGTCCTTGAAGGTTTTTTTCACGACACTTTAGGTGAAGAAAACCGAGACATTGCTGTACAAAAAGTCAGACGTTTTATCCTGCAATGTTTTGCAGAACCTTATCATTCTCCAGCTGTTCTTCATGCCGATAAAATTGGTGCCAGTTGCTCTACGGCGGAACAGTTTAGCCAAACTCTGCCGAAAACTTCCCTGAAACAGTTGTTTTGGAATCTAACCCAACGTCAGCTCAAATTCGGCAGTCTATTTTCTATCGGGCTGAAGATTGGCGAACAAACAGGGTATGACTCTGGCAGTACTTTAGACTTTGTTTATCGCAACCATCCTGAAAGTCAAAATGCCTTAGGGAAAGTGATTGATCAGCAATATTTAAATGCCATTGGCTGGAAAGGTATTCGCGTCCGCAAACAAAATATTGAAGCATTACTGGAAAAGTATGCTGCTTTATTAATCAAGAAACGCAAACCTGTACGTATTCTAGATATTGCCGCCGGTCATGGGCGTTATATTCTCGATGCGGTTGCACAACTACCTAAACCACCTGAATCCATTCTGCTGCGTGACTATAGCGAGCTGAATGTTAACGCTGGACAAGCCTTAATTCAGGAAAGAGGATTAAGTCAAATTGCTAATTTTGTTCAAGCGGATGCGTTTGACACCGAATCACTGGCTAGCATTAAACCGAAAGCCACTTTGGCTGTTGTTTCAGGTTTGTATGAGCTATTCAGTGACAACGATCTATTACGTCAATCTCTGACGGGGCTGAATAAAGCCATGTTAAAAGATGGCTATCTAATTTATACAGGACAGATCTGGCATCCACAGCAGGAATTTATTGCCCGTGCGCTCACGTCGCATCGTGAAGGTGAAGCATGGGTCATGCGTCTACGCTCACAAGCAGAAATGGATGCGCTGGTCGAACAAGCTGGCTTTAAGAAAATTGACCAATGTATAGATGAATTTGGCATTTTCACAGTTTCCGTTGCGCAAAAGATCGAGTCCTAAGCCTCCATGCAGACATTCACACATCAGGCAGGCACATGGAAATGGGGTGTTCTCTGCCTACTCTTTCTTGCCCCATTCTTCTTTCTGAGTTATGGCTTTGCCAATCATTATGCTGCGGGCCTCAGTGATGTCCCAAGTATTGTATTCGCTTGGGAAAAATATATTCCATTATGGCCTTGGACGATTGTTCCTTATTGGTCAATAGACTTGTTTTATGGTCTGTCTTTGCTGTTGTGCTGGAATAAATTTGAACTCAAGCAGCATGTCCTACGTTTATTCAGCGCACAACTCATTTCGATTAGCTGTTTTTTGTTATTTCCACTGAAATTCAGTTTTGAGCGCCCAGAGTTACACGGCTTCTTTGGTCTTTGGTTTGATATTCTGATGGGTTTTGACAAACCTTTTAATCAAGCGCCATCCTTACATATTGTGTTGCTCATAATCCTGTGGGATTTCTACCGCCGTCATGTAGCTTCAGCGTATCGCTGGATTGTTCATCTGTGGAGTTTCCTGATTGGTGTATCCGTTCTCACCACTTGGCAGCACCATTTTATCGATATCCCGACAGGAATATGGGTCGGTGCCTTGTGTTTATGGCTATTTCCACTACATACGATATCGCCATTACATGCTGAAAAAGTACAGCAACGTACACTCCGACATTTTAAATTTGCCTGTTATTATCTGATCGTGGCCGCGCCTTTAGCATTTTTAGCAGTTTACCTACAAGGCTGGGCACTTTGGTTGGCTTATCCAGCCAGTAGTTTCTTCTTGGTGGCTTGTGCGTACGTACTGAATCGTCCACATTTTTTCCAAAAACAAGCGGATGGCAGCATGAGCATTGCCGCATGGATTCTGTTTGCCCCTTATTTTTGCCTAGCTAAGCTGAATAGTCGCCTCTGGACCAGATCACATACCGAAGATTCATTGATTTTAAATCATAACACTACCAAAATTTATCTAGGGCGAATTCCATCACATCAACATGCAAAATCATATTCAGGCCTATTGGATTGTTGTGCTGAACTTCCACTGAAACAACAGCAAAGCTATCAACAATATTTAAGTCTGGATTTAATCCCTGTACAACCCCAGCAATTACATTTGGCTGTGCAGGCATTTAACCAATTGATGTCACAACAGCAAAGTTCTAACTGTGTTTTGATTTTTTGTGCCTTAGGTTATTCACGCAGTAGCAGTGTCCTTGCAGCTTGGCTTATTCAAACCAATCAGGCAGACAATGTTGAAGCCGCCATTCACATCATCCGCAAAGCACGTCCGTGGATAGTCCTGAGCGCCAAACAACTGGGCTATATTGATACCTACCAGAAAGAATATCTAAAACAGCAGGTGAAGACATGAAATTACTGATTGTCGCCAAGCTTCTAGAAAATACTGACGGTATCCGAAATTCGGGCTACGTCGCTTTTAGCTTGTCTGTTTTGGCGTATTTTTTTTACGCTTGGCAATCCATTGTTGTTTATCTTTCACTGATTGTTATTTTTAGTTTATGCCTATTACAACACTATCTCAGTATTCGGATTCAATTTGATGCCGAACTGTTAAAGTTAATCGGTACAACATCTGAAACCAGTGATACGAAAAAGGATATGACACAACAAACCGCCGAACTAGATCGCGGTTTACTCGAATTAGGACTGATTCCTGTAGACAAGACTCAGCGTAGTTGGGATATCCGTGTTCAAGGCTGTATACGCTTATTTAAGCTGCATGTGGCTATGGTCTTTTGCCAATATATCGTTTTAATATCGCTCATGATATTTTTATTGAAACAATAATAAAATTCGGTGACTTTATGCAAAGCACAAATTCCTCCCAAGCTGAAACCGTACATAAAGCACATTTCTTTACTCAGGCTCTGGCACGCTTTATTGCCTTTCTCACCCGTCGCAGCGCACGACTTTTAACGGGTGCCCGTAGCTTATGGGTTGGCTGTAAACCTGCCACCAAGCAGCGAATTTACTATGCCAATCACAATAGCCATATCGACTTTATTTTATTGTGGTCTTCCTTACCAACGCCTGTACGCCGTAAAACGCGACCTGTTGCTGCATCAGATTATTGGCAAAAAGATGGATTCCGTCGCTTTCTGATTTATGACACCTTTACAGGGGTGACCATTCAAAGAAGCCATGATGGTCTGTTCGATCCACTCGAACCGATCAAAACCGTCCTCCAGCAAGGTGATTCCATTATCTTTTTCCCTGAAGGTACACGCAATTTAAATGACGATGTCGAACTACTTCCTTTTAAAAGTGGGCTCTATCATTTAAGTCAGCAATTCCCTGAAGTGGAAGTGATTCCAGTTTGGATTTCCAATCTTAAACGGGTCATGCCTAAAGGTGCTTTAGTTCCACTACCGTTGTTATCAACCGTGATTTTTGGTGCTCCCTTAATCATCACTCCAGATACCAATAAAACAGATTTCCTCAAACAAGCACAACAGGCACTTTTAGAGCTAAAAGAGGTTGAATTCCAATGACCGTCTCTAATTTACAACAGACCTATTTGCTGTTTGCTATTTTTACTGGCATTTTGATCTTTGCCTCGACAGTCGGCTGGATATTAAAACAGCGGGCTGGACAACAGGCTGCTCCTGTCATTGATAATCTCAATGCACGGATCAATGCATGGTGGGTGATGTTGATTGTGCTGGCCACCGCAATCTTGCTGGGCAAAGTCACCTTTATCCTGTTATTTGCCCTCATTTCACTTTTTGCATTAAGGGAATTTATCAGCTTACTGCCGACGCGCCGCGGCGATTATTTTCCTTTACTCATCGCCTTTTACTTTGTGATTCCCTATCAATATTACTTGGTCTATATCGATTGGTACGGCTTATATTCCATTTTCATTCCCTTGTATGTGTTTCTGTTAATTCCAATTGCCAGTTTAAAGCAAGAAGATACCACTCACTTTTTAGAACGTAGCGCCAAAATCCAATGGGGTTTGATGGTCTGTGTATTTTGTATTTCGCATGTACCCGCTTTAATCAATTTAAAATTGCCCGGTTTTCAAGGCGAAAAAATTTGGTTGGCCATCTGGCTGATTATTGTGGTGCAAGCTTCAGATGTATTGCAGTACGTCTGCGGGAAACTGTTCGGAAAGCATAAAGTTGCTCCGATTCTTTCTCCGTCAAAAACCATTGAAGGACTTTTGGGTGGTATCGTACTGGCAACCGGTCTCGGCATGCTCATGAAATGGTTAACACCATTTAGTTACTGGCAAGCAGCGCTCATTGGTTTAATTGTGTGTGTCTTTGGTTTTTTTGGTGGGCTGGTCATGTCTGCCATCAAAAGAGATCGTGGCGTAAAAGACTGGGGACAATTGATTCATGGACATGGCGGTATGCTCGATCGTATCGATTCCATCTGTTTTTCCGCACCCATTTTCTTTCATATTCTACGTTATTGGTGGAGTTAAGACCAAGATTCCTAACCCGCACAGCATAAACCCTAGTCTTTAAACTAGGGTTTATTTTGCTTGATGAAACATGCGCTGCTTACCAAATTGTTAATGCATCATTTGCCCAAAGGCATAAATTACAACCATCAACATCAATACCGACGATGACGTTATTAATAATTCTAAAGCTTTCATACCCCACCTCCATTTCTTGAGAGGTAGTTATATTTAGACATGTTTAAACTACATTTACAACCCAAAAATGTGACAAATTTTGACATTTATAGACACAAATGAAACATTATTAACCAAACCATACATTCTCAACGTGGTTAAAGAGACTTAGTGTTGAGTAATCAATTCATAAACAGAAGTTGCAACATATTCAGTTAAAATCTGCAAACGCTGTTCGGGTGTACCTGTAATCAAATAATGAAAATCGTAATATGTTTCTCGAAACAGCATGCCGATATAAAATGTACCTTCAGGCTTTTCAGCTGTCGCACTTCCCCCAGGTTTTAATAGTCCTGTACAAGCAACAATGACATCTGCTGCAACAAAAAATTTTGCGCCTGCTTCCGCCAAGGCATGTGTGACTTCGGCAGATTCAGCGGAATAACGCTCAATTAACTCGGGACAGATATGTAACACCTGAACTTTAATGCTCGGGTCATAGCACACCAGACTACCGAGTAAAATGTCTGCACCACTATGTTTATGAATCGAAAATTGACTACACAAATACCCTGAACTGGCACTTTCAATAAAGGCAATGGTCAGTTGCCGCCGCTCTAATTCATCACAACATTGCTTCAGCATCAAATTTCCCCAAAAGTTTCGAATTGAATATAAAAGTGCTATTTGTCCAATTCGTAGTCAAACCATAAGCATAACGGTTTATTCCCCCGTTAAAAACTGATACAACTAAAAATAAAGCATGGATATAAAGGCAGAGATTACAATGAAAACGACCGTCAAATATGTGGTTTTAAAAAGTAAAGATTATCAACTTGGTACGCCACTCTTTGAAGAAGAACTTGATGTAGATGGTCAATATTTTGATCAGATTCCTCTCATTGTTCATTTCCAAAATCGTGATTTCAAAGTCAAAAGTAAAGAGATGCAGCGCAAGCAAATTCAAGACGACTTTGAAGAAAGCCAAACCATTTTGGTCAAAGTCATCGCGCTGGATGCTTAATCAATATCGATGAGAGCTATTCGACATGGAGAAGGATTTCTCCATGTTGCTGTAATACAAAATCCAACACAGATTTTTATTATGCCAACAATATCACTCATTTAATCATCAATACTCCTCATTAGCTCCAATAAATGCAGCGCATAACACGAGAAATACATATAAATCCTAGGGATTAAGAAATCTTGCGCAAACTTTTGCTATAATTTCAAGTAAATTTTAAGAGCTTCTTTTTTCCGATTATGCATGATCTAGCTGATTTAGAACCACTCGCACGTGATGTTCCTCAGACCAAACGCGGTTATGAGCGATGTCATGCACTCTTAATAAGTGCAAATGAGTTGTTTTTGCAGCATGGCTATGATGCGGTTTCGCTCGATGATATTGTCAATCATGCAGGTGGCTCGAAAGCATCTATTTATAAATATTTCGGCAACAAGGAAGGTCTCTTTACTGCCATTTGTGACTTTCGCCGTGAGCAATTCTTTAAAGATATCTGTACACCGTTTGATTTTACCAAGCACGATTTACGCAGTTATCTGATTCAAACCTTATTAAACCTTCAATTGCATTTGGTCTTGCCTGAGAATGCCTCATTCTTCCGCCTGATTATGGAACAAACCCAGCGTAGCACCCAGCTGGCGCAACATATTCATGAACAAGGACCAAAACACATTCAAACCATCATTGCCAACATTCTAGCCAAAGCAGATGAGCTCGGTTTAATTACCTGTACAGAGCCAAATTACTCGGCACAATTATTCTTCGGCATCGTTAGAAATTTGGAATGGCAAGTACTCATGAACATCTATGTTCAAGAAAATGAGCAAGAAAACTTAAAATATATTCATTATTGCGTTGATCGCTTCTTAGACGGTCACCAAAAAGCCTAGATTTTTTGCATTTCCTAACATTTATAGTATATAACTGTTAGTCTTTTCTTTTAACCAACCAACAACTAATTGTTGTGCTTAAAGACAGCAATTATTGTGGAGTAACCATGGCTCTACGTCACTTTCTCACTTTACGCGATTTATCGACTTTAGAACTCAACCAAATTTTGCAACGTGCAATCGAACTTAAACGAAAGCAACACAACAATGAAGTTTTTCAACCTTTTGTTGGCAAAGTCATGGGCATGATTTTTGAAAAATCGAGCACCCGAACACGCGTTTCGTTTGAAGCTGGTATGAGCCAATTTGGTGGTAGCGCAATTTTCTTGTCCCCGCGTGACACACAGCTAGGTCGTGGTGAACCTATTGAAGATTCAGCGCGTGTTATTTCAAGCATGTTGGATATTGTCATGATTCGTACTTTTGGACATGACATTGTGGAACGCTTTGCTTCTTATTCAAAAGTACCTGTTATCAATGCCTTGACTGATGATCACCATCCATGTCAATTATTGGCAGATATGCAAACTTTCCTTGAACATCGTGGTCCAATTGAAGGCAAAACTGTGGCTTGGATTGGTGATGGCAACAATATGTGTAATTCATATATTGAAGCAGCACACATGTGGGGCTTTAAATTAAAGATTGCAGCGCCTAAAGGTTATGAACCACAAGAAAAATTCTTGTCTGAATTTGCACACTGTGTGGAATTAGTCGATTCAGCAGAAGATGCTGCTGTAAATGCAGACCTGATCGTGACCGATGTTTGGGCCAGCATGGGACAAGAAGAAGAACAGAAAATCCGTGAAAAAGCTTTTGCAGATTATCAAGTCAATGAACGCTTAATGAATCTTGCGCATCCAGATTGTTTATTTATGCACTGCTTACCCGCACATCGCGGTGAAGAAATTTCAGAAACCATGTTGGATCACATGAACGCTGTGGTTTGGGATGAGGCTGAAAATCGCCTTCATGCGCAAAAAGCATTGGTTGAATTCCTCATCAATGAAAATCTAAAAAAAGATTAGAAATTAGTCTTAAAAAAGCACCTTAGGGTGCTTTTTTTATAATTGCGACGATATAATCAAAACCATAAGCTCAATAAGTGATTTCAACACATGCAATTAAAAAAGATAATTTTAGGTGTATTCACCTGTTCGCTCACCACACTTGCAATTGCTCAACCTACCGACTTAGATCAATATCTATTAAAGAAAAAAATTGTCGATCAAAATTACAGTATTAAAAATACCACTGCGCTGAATGAAATTCTGGATTACATCAGCGATGAAGATTCACGTACCATGCCTTACCAGCTGGATCAAAACATCGTGATCGAAAAAATGCGTTTATATGCAGATCATGTTGAGATTTCGGGCTTAATTACTTCGCCTGATTTCAAACAGTTTGCTCAAGATATTGGTGATCGCCAAGTGCATGAAATGATGAAAAAAAACTTGGTACATAGTTGTCCTAAATTTTTTGAGCATCAATTTCAGCGAGTCAATCCTTATCAGGTTAAAATCAAACTGACAGCAGAACAGAAAAATTATGACCTCAGCCTAAAAAACTCAGACTGCAATTTTGAATAAAATAGTTTGATCTTTTAACGAATGAGCCCTTGGGGTTGCAGAATAATTACTGCAGCTCCAAGTAATACGATCGCACCACCAAGCATATCCCATCTTGAAAGCATGATTTGATCGACATAGCGTAGCCACATCAGTGCGGTAAAAATATAAATTCCCCCATAAGCCGCATAGATGCGCCCTGAAGCAGCGGGATGTAAAGTCAATAACCACACGAAAATAGCCAAACTCAGTGCTGTCGGTATCCACAACCAATAAGAACGCCCTTGATTTAAAATTAAATACGGAAAATAGCAGCCTAGAATCTCTGCGATGGCTGTCAGTAGGAATAAGAAAAAAGTAGTAAAAACTTTGAGTAAAGGGATATCCATAGAGAGATTAGTCACTGCGACAAAATTGATATAAAGATTTAAAAGTAATAAGCAAAAAATAACCCGTGTAAACACGGGTTATTAATGAAACCTAAACTTAAGCAGGTTCAGCAGTTTGGTCTTCGAACACTTCAAGTTTCAAGCCAACGGCTTCGCCATTTTCCATTTTCACAGAAACTGCAACATTGCCGCCATGTTCCGCCAACTCACCAAACAGAATCATTTCAGCAAGTGGTTTCTTCAAGTGTTCTTGAATCAATCTTTGCATTGGACGAGCACCCATGAGGCGATCATAACCATGCTCTGCCATCCACTCACGTGCGCTTTGGTCTACTTCAAGAATCACTTTCTTGTCATCAAGTTGCGCTTGTAGCTCGGTTAGGAACTTGTCCACCACACTTTCAATAACAGTTGTAGGCAGTGCTTTGAATTGAATCACACCATCCAGACGGTTACGGAATTCTGGCGAGAACGCTCGTTTCATGGCTTCCTGATTGTCGCGGCTATTGTCTTGTTCCATAAAGCCAATGCTGACACGGGAAATACTTTCCGCACCAATATTGGTAGTCAGAACCAAAATCACATTACGGAAATCAGATTTACGACCATTATTATCAGTTAACGAACCATGATCCATAATTTGCAATAACAAGTTAAAGACATCTGGATGCGCTTTTTCAATTTCATCCAACAACAATACGCAATGTGGATTTTTATGGATCGCGTCTGTTAACAAACCACCTTGGTCGAAACCAACATAACCAGGAGGTGCACCAATTAAACGTGAAACCGCATGGCGTTCCATATATTCAGACATATCGAAACGAACCAATTCAACGCCTAACAGTTTTGCCAACTGTTTGGTTACTTCTGTTTTACCGACCCCTGTAGGACCCGCAAATACAAAACTACCAACTGGCTTATCTGGCGATTTTAAGCCTGCACGCGACAACTTGATGGCAGACGCCAAAGCTTCAATCGCTTCATCTTGACCGAACACCACGCGTTTTAAATCGCGTTCAAGGTTTTCGAGCACTGTTTTATCATCTTTAGATACGGTTTTCGGCGGAATGCGAGCAATCTTGGAAACAATATCTTCGATATTTTCAACCGTAATCAAACTTTCATCTTGTTCCGCTTTCAAACGGCGCTGTGCACCTGCTTCATCAATGACATCAATCGCTTTGTCTGGTAAGAAACGATCATTGATAAATTTCGCAGACAGTTCAACCGCTGATACCAACGCTTTATCGTCATATTTCACATGATGGAAATCTTCAAATTTAGATTTTAAACCACGTAAAATATCAATCGTTTCAGAGATGGATGGTTCATTCACATCAATTTTTTGGAAACGGCGGGAAAGCGCATGATCTTTCTCAAACACTTGACGATATTCTTGGAACGTAGTTGAACCAATGCAGCGTAAAGTGCCGTTCGCCAAAGCAGGTTTAATTAAGTTTGATGCATCCATGGTACTGCCCATACTAGAGCCAGCACCAATAATCATATGAATTTCATCAATAAACAACACAGCTTCTGGTTTTTTCTTGAGCGCATTCAACAGTTGTTTTAAACGCTTTTCAAAATCACCACGGTATTTGGTTCCTGCAACCAATGCACCGATGTCTAGACTGAAAATTTCTGCATTTGCGAGTGGTTTTGGTGCCTTGCCATTGACAATCAACCAAGCCAAACCTTCCGCAATGGAAGTTTTACCAACACCTGGGTCACCCACCAATAATGGATTATTTTTTCGGCGACGACATAAAATTTGTGCCGCACGCTCAATTTCCTTTTCACGACCAATCAGCGGATCTGTTTTGCCTTTTTGTGCCTCGTGGTTCAGGTTCGTTGTATAAAGCTCTAGAGGACCTGCATTTGCAGATGAGGTCGATTCACCATCTAACTCCTCAGCTTCTTCTTCAACTTGCACTTCATCTTTACGCGTACCATGAGACAGGTATTGCGTTAAGGTCAAACGGTTAATCTGATGACGTTTTAATAAATAAACTGCAAATGAATCTCGCTCGGAGTACATTGCAACTAAAATGTCAGCCCCCTCTACAGTACGGTCACCACCACTCGATTGAACATGGAAAATGGCACGTTGCAGAATACGATCAAAGCTTTCGGTTGGATGAGGTGCTTGATCGCTATTTTCACCAAGTTTGGGAGTATGTTGTTCTACGTATTCTTCTAATTCTTTACGTAAGACGATGATATCTGCACCGCATGCTTTAAGCGCATTCACGGCAGAGTCATTATCCAGTAATGCCAATAACAAATGTTCTACTGTTAGGAACTCATGTCTCTTTTGACGAGCCATGCTAACAGCCAAACGTAATGATACTTCTAATTGACGACTGAGCATGTAACCCCCTTAATCTTTTGGCTCAATCTGACAAAGTAATGGATGACCTTGAGATCGAGCGTAATTATTGACTTGGTTCGCTTTGGTTTCCGCGATGTCTCTTGGATAGACGCCTGCAATACCTTTACCTTCGTAATGTACTGTTAACATTACTTGAGTGGCTTGGTCAAGATTCATTGCAAAGTATTGTTGTAAAATTTCAATAACAAAGTCCATTGGGGTGTAATCATCGTTCATTAAAACGACAGCGTACAGCGGAGGACGCTTTAATTCGGGTGGTGCAGTCTGCACAGCCACATCCCCATGCTCTTCATGCTGAGGCTCATCCACCAAACAAGGATTAAAATGCCAGTCCACCAAACCAGACTGAATGAAACTGCTTTTAATGTCGTTTAGACAAATTTGTCGTTTTGAATTTCGCATATGATCATTTACAACTATTGGGCATTCGCTTCAACTTGTGGAATTTCAGAGATATTGGCAGCTGGTGTCTCTACTGCATTCCCTTTCGCCCAACTAAAGCGCTTAATTACAGGTGTATTCGTTCCAGTTAAACGAACCTCTACAAATTGTGGGCTAAACCCTTTCGGCATGGTCCAACGACCAGTTAAACGCTCATACTCATCAAAGTTAAAGTTTTTGTCTTCCATCGGAACAACCATAACTTCAGTACCTTGAATCAGTCTTAGCTCTACTTGACCAGAAGTATTGCGTTTACTTGGACTGACTTGAACCAAATCAAGTTGATATTCAAATGCATTTTCAGGCAATGGCTTAATACTCAGGTTCTGAACCGTCAAGCTCAAACCACCACGCTGACGCAACACTTCCCGATACAGTGCACTTAAACTCCGTGCCTGTGTTTCACTGTCTTTCGCCTGATTTAATGCAGCAAATAGATCATTTGAATTACTTACGGCCACATCACGCTCTTGTACCGAAGTATTTATACTCTTGTTCAGGTCTTCGAGCGTTTGCTTTTGCTTTTGGACCACTTCAACCAGTTGCTCCGCATCTGCATCATAACCAACTACAGTTAAACCCTGTCGATGTCCAACCGAATAGCCAATAAAACCACTTCCAATGACCAAAACAGCGGCACCAATGACCAAAGGTAAATTGGTTTCAAGAAAAGGCTTTTTGACTGGATCATTCGATTGTGACGTAGTGTTCGAGTCAGTATTCTGCATCGTCATCTCTTATTTTGAATTATTCAAAACACACATTTAAAGCTAAATTTAAATGTGTGTGAAGGTTTTTAACATGTTTTAAGGCAATAAACCAATGCCTTCAAGACCTGCAGTCTCATCAAAACCGAACATCAAGTTCATATTCTGTACAGCTTGACCCGCAGCACCTTTGACCAAGTTATCTTGTGCAACCAGAACCACCAGTTTTTTCGGTTGTGGTTTATACAATGCAATACGTAACTGATTCGCACCACGCACTGAGCGAGTCTCTGGTGAACTGTTTTCAGGCATAACATCTACGAAACTTTCGTTGGCATAGAATTGCTCATACCATGCTTGTAAATCTAGCTCAGCGCCCGCATCGGTTAGGTCCACATAAATAGTACTGAGCATGCCACGAATCATGGGCACCAAATGCGGAACAAACAAGATCTGATCAAACACACCCGTTTGACCTGAAATGTTTTCTAAAGCTTCCACAATTTCAGGATGGTGACGATGTCCTGCCACACCATAGGCTTTAAAGTTGTCGGCATTTTCAGTATAGATCATCCCCATACTCGCCTTACGTCCTGCACCAGACACGCCCGATTTTGCATCAATAATAATGCTCTCAGGTTTAACCAATGTGTCGCTGTGCTTAAACAATGGTGCCAAACCTAGCTGTACAGTGGTCGGGTAGCAACCTGGGTTACCAATGACATTTGCCTGCTTAATTTTGTCTCGGTTCAATTCGGATAAACCATAAACAGAATCTTTGAGCAATTCAGGACAAGCATGTTGCATGCCATACCATTTTTCGAATTGCACTAAATTTTGCAGACGGAAGTCGGCCGCCAAATCAATGACTTTAGTATTTGCAGCCACCAATTCTTCAGCATGTTTCATGGCAACACCGTGCGGCGTCGCAAAAAACACAACATCACACTGTTTTAATTGTTCAATATTCAAATCTGAATATTTAAGATCGGTATGACCGCGTAAGCTTGGGAACATATCATCCACACGGCGGCCATCTTCAGTACGTGAGGTCAGTACATTTACTTGTACATTTGGATGTCGAAGTAATAGGCGCAACAATTCAACACCTGTATAACCTGTTCCACCAACAATACCTACTGAGATCACGTGCTTTACCCCTATTCAAAAGCATGAATTTTGTAACTGCGTAGTATGACAGGAAGTTAGTGCTTTCTAAACTGTTTTACTTGGAATTTATATGTTTTCGTGTTGCTCACGCATTAATTCAGCGTTGTTTAATTTACATTTGAATGATTTATAGCAATACAATTTTGATCCAAACACTCAGTAAGTGTAGTCATTGATCTGCAATACCTAGGACATCTATACAATCCTAAGCATCTCCCTACATAAGATCGAAACGAGTACTGAAAGATGTACTTACCCCAATCTCAGCAAGCTCGAAGTACTAAAAGTTCACCATCCTGCTGTTAAACCGTGAGCTAAATAAAAAGTAAATATCACTCAGAACCTTCACTGACAAACCTAGAGTATTCAGCCAAATTATTTTTAAGAAGAGAACCACCAAAATGGTAAGGGCGTATTTTTTAAGGTATGACGATGTTGTTTAAAATTTGCATCATGTTCAGCAACTTTAGCCCAGAAATACAGACTATGATCAAAATATACGGTATGCGCTAATTCATGGATACACACATAACGTACAATCTCCAGTGGAAATAATGCCAAACCACTATTCAACATAATATCGTGCTTTGCACTACAACTGCCCCAACGGGTTTTAGGCTGACGAATAGAACAATCACCAAATCTCAAACCCGTCTCTAGCGCAATTTTTCTTAAATAAATCGGCAAATAATGCTTTGCATAGGCAACAACAAAAGCTTTTAAATAGTTTTCTGGCTGACGATCACTAATCAACAGCTGATGATTTTGTTCATCCAAAATAAAAGAATGCTTTTGCGTTTTATAAATGACTTGTAAAGGAAGTTCTCGATTAAACAGGTTCAATTGTGTCGGCAAGCTACGATCAAGCTGTCCTGATTTTTCCTGTTGTTTCTGCCACGTTTCAATCATCCATTGTTCAGACTGTTGCAAAAAGGTCTGAATCTGTTTTTTGGTACAGAACTTTGGCACCGTTAAGCGAATTTGTGTGGGTTCTACACGTAACCGTAAACGTGTTGCACGTGCATGATGAGTGATTTGAATTTCAGGGAGTGTGGTCTGTGTCATATTTTTATTGTGTTTTGAATCCTCCCCAACCCTCCTTTTTGAAATGAGGAAAATCATCAGACATCAAATCAGATGAAGCTCCCGCTAAAAAGAAAGAATTTAGGGAGGTTTAATGTAAAGAATTAAATTGCAGTGCGCTCTTCAATACCATTGTCAGTTGCGACGACAGCAATATCCGCCTTGTTCAAAGCAAAAATACCATTACACACCACACCTGGAATGTTATTGATGGTTTTTTCTAATTCAAGTGCATTCAAGATATTCAAGTTATAAACATCTAAAATCACATTGCCGTTATCCGTGACTACGCCTTCACGATACACAGGATCACCACCCAAACTCACAATTTTACGTGCTACAGCAGAACGCGCCATTGGAATCACTTCTACAGGTAATGGAAATTCACGACCCAATTGCTCAACCCATTTCGAATCATCCACGATACACACAAATTTCTTCGCAATTGATGCAACAATTTTTTCACGAGTGAGTGCTGCACCACCGCCCTTAATCATGTGCATGTGACGGTCAATTTCGTCAGCACCATCCACATAAGCATCTAAACCACCAACATGGTTCATATCCACTACTTCAATGCCAAGTTTCTTCAAACGCTCTGCTGTTGCTTCAGAACTTGCTACCGCCGCTTCAAGTTGAAGCTCTGGTAAAAGTTCAATTAAAAAATTAACGGTACTACCTGTACCTACCCCTAAAATGCCGCCTTTTGGTAAGTGTTTTAAAGCAGCCTTCGCTGCTGCTTGTTTTTTCTCATCTTGGGTTGCATATAGACTCATGACATCACTCAACTTTTTTTCACGTTTCGCGCAATTTTAAAACGCAAATGTGCAGGGGTTTGTTACAATAAAGGCTTATTTTAAACTGTTAGATGGAAAATTAACATGCTGTCTCGTTTGGTTCGACAAATTTTACAAGCAACGGTGTATGACGTTGCAATCGAAACCCCACTCGAAGCAGCGCCACGAATTAGTGAAAGGCTAAACAACAACATTCGCTTTAAACGCGAAGACTTACAACCTGTCTTTTCTTTCAAACTACGCGGTGCCTATAACCGTATTAGTCAATTACCGAAATCTCAGTTGGAACGTGGCGTTATTACTGCTTCAGCAGGTAACCATGCTCAAGGCGTGGCTTTATCTGGTCAAAAGTTAGGTATTCGCGCCATTATTGTCATGCCAAAAACCACACCTGATATTAAGGTACAGGCAGTAAAACGTTTAGGTGGTGAAGTTGTATTACACGGCGACTCATTTGATGTTGCCAATAAATACGCGATTCAACGCGCCAAAGATGAAGACATGGCATTCATTCCCCCTTATGACGATGAATTGGTCATGGCAGGTCAAGGCACTATTGCCAATGAAATTTTACGTCAATGGCGTGATGTCGAATATGTGTTTGTTGCCGTTGGTGGTGGTGGTTTAATTGCAGGTATTGCAGCGTATTTAGGTGATGTTGCCCCACATGTTAAAATCATTCCTGTGGAATATGATGAATCGGCTTGCTTAAAAGCGGCATTTGAAGCCAATGAGCGTGTAATTCTTCCTTCTGTAGGTCTGTTCGCGGATGGTACTGCTGTTGCACAAATTGGTGAAAAACCATTTGAAGTGCTACAACTGCAAAAATCGGATAACTCTGGACCTATCGTTGAACGCGATGTGGTGCTGGTGAATACCGACGAAATCTGCGCGGCAATTAAAGATACCTATGATGAATGTCGTAGCATTGTAGAACCATCAGGTGCAATGGCTTTGGCAGGCATTAAAAAATACGTTGAAGAGCACAATATTCACGGTAAAAACATGGTTTCTATTGTTTGCGGTGCAAACATGAATTTTGACCGTTTACGTTATATTGCTGAACGTACTGAACTGGGTGAACGTAAAGAAGCCATTTTTGCGGTGACGATTCCAGAAGAAAAAGGTTCCTTCCTTAAATTCTGCCGTGCACTGCAAGGTCGCAACATTACCGAATTTAACTACCGTGCCAGCAATGCCTCAGCTGCTCAAGTCTTTGTCGGGATTAGCCTGAAAAGTGGTGAAAAAGAACGTCACGACATTCATGAGCTTTTAAAAGCGCAATACGATGTAGATGACTTGTCTGATGATGAAGTGGCAAAACTGCACATCCGCTATTTGGTGGGTGGACATGCGGACTTGGAAAATGAACGCTTATTCCGTGTCGAATTTCCAGAACGTCCAGGTGCATTACTCACCTTCCTTGAGCGTTTAGGTCCTACGCATAACATTACCCTGTTCCATTACCGTAACCACGGTGCAGCAGAAGGTCGTGTCTTGGTCGGTCTAGAAGCCAGCGATGCCAAACAAAATCCTGATGGTTTAATTGAGACTTTGGAAAGTATTACCTATCCATATGTCGAAATTACCAACAACCTCGGCTACCAACGCTTCTTGAAATAAGTCCATAGTATCCATTAAACAGAGTCTTTATGGCTCTGTTTTTTATTTCAACTTATTTTAAATTGCCCAAGACATTTCAGACGGCTGATATTTTTCGACTTTCAAACCCGCTTCATCAAACTGCTGATTAAACTGCTCGCAGAATGCTTCAATTTTTTTGGGTTGATTCGGCACCGCCAACCAATAATGATCTTTCCCCCAAAGCAATAACAAAGCGTAATTCTGCGTTTTTAAAAACTTATAAATTTCATCCAAAATGATTTCCAAAATTTGATCTTGCACCTTATAAAACCGTCCGATCACGTGCTCAAACTGCTCATAGTGCTTAAGAATCGGATCTGCACGCATCTGGATTTGAGCTTGTACCATCTCAATTTCAGTGGTCATATGTTGAAAAATCGGATGCCCGCTTAAACCATTTTCCAAATATTGGTGAATATTTAAAGCAATCAAACATTCAAATTGCTCATCACTTTCTACCGTATTCAACCACGTTAAAAAATATTCTGCTCTGGTGCGATGCTTCTTTTTCGGTAATGGATTCTCCTTAAGTTGTGGAAACCATTTCTTTAACTGTTTATAGATTTTCTTCTCATTCATCTCAGAATCCTTATTGTTTTATTCACTTTGCTTTTACTAAATGTACAGTCAATGCAGCAAAACTTCATTTCAAGTATCAATTAACGCTATGATTAGACATTATGAAATTTAAATGTGTAAATAATAATACACCTAACAAATTAAGGACCTTGCATGGCTCAATTTGCAGTAATTGGTTTAGGTAGTTTTGGTGCAACCGTTGCAACCGAACTGGTTGAGTTAAAACATGATGTCATTGGCATCGATAGCAACAAAAAGTATGTGGAAAATATTTCCGATGTACTCACGCATGCAGTCATTGCCGATGCGACAGATGAACATGTACTTAATGAATTAAATATTCAAAACTGTGATGCGGTTGTGGTGGCAATTGGTGAAGATATTGAAGCCAGTATCCTGTGCGTCTTGCATCTTAAAAATTTAGGCATTGAAAAAATTTGGGTCAAAGCCAAATCTGAATCTCACCACATGATCCTCAGTCATTTGGGCATTAATAAAATTATTCATCCTGAAGAAGACATGGGTGTACGTATTGCACAATCCCTCAGTTACCCAATGGTTAGTCGCTATATGTCTTTGGAAGATGACCGCTACATTGTCAAAGTTGAAATTAAAGACAACTTACACGGAGTGCGTTTACAGACCATTAGTGAGTACAACACTGAAATTAAATTAATTTTACATAAACGTGGCACAGACGTTTTATATCACGTTGATCCAAACTTAATTTTACAACGTGGCGATATTATCGTGGTCGAGGGTCATCTCGAGCAATTACGCAGATTATCAAATCGCTTTAAATAATATGAAAACATTAAGAAAAAAGCCCAAAACCACAGTCAACTTAAGCCCGCCAAGTTTATTGGCCTTGGGTTTTCTCAGCTTTATTGTGATTGGCACCTTGCTGCTGAAATTACCTATTTCACATCATGGGGATTTACCGTGGATACATGCACTGTTCACAGCAACATCTGCAGTGACCATTACAGGGCTTTCTGTGGTGAATGTCGGTGAGGCTTATACGGTCTTTGGCAAAATTGTCATCATGCTTTTGCTACAAAGCGGTGGTTTGGGTTTTATGACTTTCGCAATTTTAGCAGTGATGAGTCTTTCAGCTAAAATTGGATTAAAACATCAGATCATGGCACAAGAAACCATTGGGCAAACCAGTTTGTCTAAAGTTTCACATACCATCAAAGCTGTGTTCTTATATTCTTTATTTTTTGAAGCGATTGGCACATTCATTTTGACCATTGCCTGGATGCAAGAATACGACTTCTTAAAAGCCTTCTTTTATGCTGCTTTTTACAGTGTTTCAGCATTTAACAATGGTGGATTTTCATTATTCCCAAACAGTCTAATGGACTTCTCCAGCCATTACTTTATTACCTTCACCATCAGTCTACTGTATATCATTGGTGGGATAGGCTTCTTGGTCCTGATGGACATCAAACGGCATAAAAGCTGGAAAAAACTCAGCCCGAACAGCAAATTGATTCTGCTGACCATTGCAGGACTCAATCTGGTTGCTTTTGTCACCATCTGGCTGTTAGAGGCAAATAATCCACTGACTTTAGCTCCCATGAGTATCACCGATCAGGCGGTCAATGCTTGGTTCCATGCGACTGTTCCGCGTTCCTCTGGTTTTAACAGCCTCAATGTAGGTAGCATGACCGATGCTTCAACACTGTTCACTATGGTACTGATGTTTATTGGTGGTGGCTCATTGAGTACCGCTGGAGGCATTAAAGTCGGTACTTTCATAGTGGTGACGTTGAGCGTAATTAGCTTTTTACGCCGTGCGGATGAAATCCGTATTTTCAATTTTTCTATTCCGCAAAACACTTCGTTTAAAGCCATGGCGGTGGTTTCAATTACTGCCATGTTGGTGTTTATCGGGTTTTTAACTTTACTGTTATTAGAACCTAAACATCATTTTCTAGACTTACTTTTTGAAGCGGTATCGGCTGCGTGTACCGTCGGACTCTCGCGTGGCATTACCTCAGAGTTGCAACCTGCTAGTCAGGTCGCCTTAATGTTACTGATGTTCGCGGGTCGACTCGGCCCCCTCACACTCGCTTATATGATTGCAACGCCAAAGAAAACACGCTTAAAACACCCACCTACCGATATTCAGATTGGATAAATCGAAAAGTATAAAAACTTCAGGTGAAAAATGATGCCACTTTTCACTTGAAGTCATTGGGTTCTTTATATATGTTCAAAGTAGTCAAGCGGGCACGTTTAAATTTCTGTAATTGTTTACTATATTTTTTAAAAAAATAGATAGGGCCTTTTACTTGAGTGAATAACATCCATAAACCCGTGCCATTAGATTCTTAAATTACAAATGCGCCAAGTTAATTAGAAACGTTTATAACCCTATATCCCAATTAGAAGCCTGAGAATGAAAAAACAAACATTATGTATACTGATCGCTTCACCCCTTTTATTCTCGGCTTGTGCCAGTAAAAAAAATGACTCTCAATTAGACACACTTCTGAATCAACAGCCAAAGTGGCAATTAGCCGACCACTGGAGAGCGGATCGAGACAGTGCGGATCCTAATCAACCGACACTGATTGCAACGCAACGATTTGTCGATGAGCAGAACCTCAAGTCACTTCAATTTAATACGCCATTTTTGGTCAGAGAAAAAAGCATTGTTACGGCAATAGGTGCTTCTGGCAAAGCGGAAGATACAATCTTTACTCAAGTCTTACTGCTTGATTGTGCCAATCTCAAATTCGCACGTGTCTATGAAGAAACTCAAGATCACGATGATGCTGGTAAAGCGCGACAACATACTGAAGTGCTGATTGATTTAAATAAAGCAGTAGATGCGTCTAAATGGAATATGTTTTTAAAAGGTTCCTACGCTGCTGAACAATATTGTGCCAAAGCATCTGACTTCAAAGCATTTAATTCACCCAAAAACGACACACAAAAGGATTGGAAACTTACTACTCCTGATGAAAGAGTAATGCCAAACTACATCAACAAAGAAGATCTCAAACATGCCCATCTAGATCAACCCTTTCCTGTGCGCATGAAACGCTATGATGAATTTGCTATTGAGGGAAAAACGGCAACTTCTGTGGTCAATGAAGTCCTGATCAATTGCAAAGAGCAAAAAGTGGCGAATATTGCGCAAAGATATTATGCAGATGATTTTGAATTTAAACCGAATACGAATCCAACCTTAGTGACTGAATTCATTGAAATAAAAGATCCTAACCATGTACAAGAAAATCAATGGTATAGCATAGGAAAAGATTATTTAGATCATACAGGTATTTGTAGTAGCGCAAAGTAAGCATTTTAAGAGGCTTATTTTGAGGAACCATCCTTGATCAAGCTTTAATGCAAAGCATAGACACACCGCAACATCTCCATATAAAAAAGCCTGAAATTTGCATTTCAGGCTTTTTTATCAGCTAAGCATCAGTACCAATTCAGTAATGACACCCCTAAGCCGACATAGGTTGCACGGTGATTATAATCAATCAGGCTTTCACCATATCCATCAAACAATTGGAACTGCCCACGCAATTTACCTCGAATGGGGAAAGACCAATCGAACTGAACAGCGCCATGCGAATCATCCCCACCTTTTAAAGAGTGACGTAGCATTAAAGAGAAATCATGATCGTTCTTGCGATAGAACGCCGTAATGTCCCCACGCCCCACATAATCTTTAATGTCTGGGTTGTTATCATCTTTCGCATCTTCATCAAAACGATACCAAGGACGAATCATCAAGGCGAAATTTTCACGCTCGAAGCCCACATTTAGAATTGCTCGGTTCCAACTTCGCGACAACGGATCTGAACGACCATTGGATTGGTGATTTAAGGTAATCCCCAATAAACGCCCACTTAACCCGAACAGCTCATAATTGGTGCGGAACATGAGACTGGCTTCTGGCTCGTAGTTGGTTTCACGAAATGGGCGAGACTCATCTTCGTTATAGACTTGCCAGCGTGATGATTGGGTATAGCCCAACCATACATCACCATTGTCACCAAATAGATTTTCAACCGCTTTGGTTTTCAGAGAGATCTGGAACTTCGCTTCAGTAGACTTTAAGTTCTGGTCTTCCGTTACCGTATTTTTCACATTTTGACTTTCAGGAAATTCATTTTTCTTACTTGACCAAAACACAGGTAATAAATATACAGGCTTATAGGCCCGTATATTCCAAGTCCCCAGCTTACTGTCTGGTGACAGCTCCCAGCGCTTATCCAGTAAAGATTGGTTTGGATCAATCTTTGGACCTTCCAAAGCAAACAGATTACTAAAACTACTGCCTTCTTTTTCAGTCTCTTTGGCTTCAACAGGTTTAGACTCAGCCTGCTTCACTAAAACAGGCTCTGCTACTGCTGGTTTCACTTCGGTTGCGGGTACTTTAAACAAAGCATCATAACAAGCCAAACGATCAGCATTGGATTCTAAAGCGACACATGCTTCAGGACTAGCAGGCGATATTTGAGCCGCTGGATCTTGTGCATGTGCAGCAGTAAATGCCGAGCCGAGCAAAACCATGCTCAGCGACAGCACACTACGTTCAAATGCTTTGAACGCCATAGACACCTCTTTTCTTATTGTATTAATTCACTTGATAAATCTCGAAGCCCAATGCCGATAACTCTTCCTTTTTCGCCATTGGCGCAACCACAGCTTTATTGGCAGTTTGATTAAGCAAATACTGTTCCGCAACGCGTTTTAAATCTTCCAGCGTTACAGCAAGTAAACGTTCACGCAATTGCTTGCGGAATGCTGGCGTACGCGCATGCAACAAGGCATAACACGCAGTAATTGCTTCACCAGCTGGTGAACCCGGCTTATCCATAGAAGCAATGAGACCTAAAATGGCTTCTTCCAACTGGTGGGGTTGCTGTTCAGCATTTAATAACCATGTCACACTGGCTTCAAAATCATTAAACGTTTCTGCTAAGCGTGGGTCCCGGTAACTGTAGAAACGGAACGAACAAGCATTACCGTCATAGCTTGCGCCACCACCGTAAGCACCACCTTTTTCACGGATCGCACTATGCAAGAAACCATTACGTAAATACGCAGCCAATACCATCAGCGGTGCTGCATCGACATGCGCAACATCCACCGCAGGATAAGCAGATGCACAGAATTGTACATTGGCTTGAATCAACCATGCCTGATCTTGAAACTTCACTTCTGGGGTGACAACCGTAAGTGCTTGTTGGGTTTTATCCACCGCAAGCTTGTCCCATACTGTTTGAATCTCTTCTAACAGACGATCAGTTTGATGCTCTTCACACACCAACAAGAATTGCTTCGGTGCTTGCAACAACTTGCGGTGAATCAACTGCAACTCAGCAATTAGATGGTTATAAGCATCTTCATTCGATTCAATTTTTGATACTAGCTCACCCAACCAGTTCAGTGCACCCAAACCTGTATTGTTATAGTCACGTAAGGCTAAAGCACTGTGCTGACGCGATGCGATCTGCATGGCATAGCTATGCCCTGAACCCGACAAACGCGACTGCCAACGTGTTTTACGCTGTTGTAGCAACTCAACAATACGGTCTTTTTCGTCAAAACGTAACTGTTCAAATGCGATCTTAAGTAAGCGAATGGCTTCTAAGTTATGTACCAAAGATTTTGTGGTTAATGTCAACCAAGCACTGATCTTTTGTTTGTCATCCACTTTAGAACGCAGAGATGCACCCATACCCAAACCACCGCTCACAGCAGTTTGTAATTGTTGAAGTTCTAAATAACCGTACTCACCCGCACCGACTTCACCGAGCAAAATAGACAATAAATTGAAGTACGGTGATTGTACAATTTCATCCGGAATTTGAATCAAGACTTGTTGATAGTAAATGCCGTTGGTGCCCGCATGATACAAATTCAATGGAGTATCCAAACCATTGCTGATAATTTCACGCAATTGTCCTTGTACAATCGGCAATTCAGCAGGTACATCTTCCAAGCCAACTTTTGGCAAAAGGTTCAAATCATCAGGCGTATCTTGACGGACTTTTAACGCTTCGGTTTGTGCAATAATTTCTGCTTTCTGTGCTTCCGTTAATTGCTCGCCAATCGCAGCCAAACGATCTTTTTCTGCCTGCGCTTCTTTTGCAGATTTGGTTGCATCAGGCACCAAGGTCATCTGCACGCGATGTGGATTATCAATCAAATGCTCTTGAATCAGATTTGAAAGCCACATCGGGTCTTGCAATTCTTCTTTGACTTGCTCCATCGCGGTGTCTACATCCCAGACATGGATTGGGTCACTATGGTGAATTGCGCTGCTTAAGCCATTCAAAATCAGACTTAAACCATACGGCATACCATCGCCATTGATCTCACGCTGATGCAATTCAATTTGGTGCAAAATCGCATCGACCAAAGCTGAATCAATTGGTTTAGACGCTACATCTTGAAGAACCTTAAACACACCTTGTTTGAAAGTTTCTGCATGTTCAGGATTTGAACCCTGCACACCACAGAAGAATGTCATTTCAAAATTAGAATCATCCACGCCCATAATTGGACCCGTCGATTGTGCATAGCCACAGGTTTCTAAATAATGACGTAAAGGAGATGCTGAGTTTTCAAGTAAGACACCTTCAACCAAACGCATACCTAAACGCAGTTTGATATCACTGGCTTGTGGCAATAACCAAGAAATAATGTGATAGGTCTTATCTTTCAAATCTTCTGCATCGACTGCATAAGACTCGGTCACAGTCACTGGCTCAGCTAAACGATGTTCAGGTTTAGAATATAAAGTTTCGCCCTTACCAAATTTAGATAATGCTAAACTTTCAAACTGTTCTTGTAATTCAAATGCAGATTGACTACCAAACGTCATAAATACCGCATTACTTGGATGGTAATGTGATTTATAGAAACTGACTAACTCATCGTAAGTTAGGTCTGGAATATCTTTCGGATCACCACCTGAATTGTAGTGATAGGTCGTTTTCGGGAACAAATGATGCGCCAGTTGATGATAAAGCTGGTCTGAAGGTGAACTCATTGCACCTTTCATTTCATTGAAGACTACACCTTTATATACAGGGACATCATTTTCAAGCTCAATACGAATGCCTTCTTGAGCAAAATCTAATGGATTCAGATTGGCTGCAAAAGCGGCATCTAAATACACTTCAAGCAAGTTTTGGAAATCTTTCTTGTTCTGCGTTGCAAATGGATACGCCGTCCAATCTGCCGCAGTAAATGCATTCATAAAGGTATTTAATGAACGACGGATCATTAAGAAAAACGGATCACGCACGGGGAATTTTTCAGAACCACACAATGCGGTGTGCTCTAAAATATGCGCTTCGCCTTTTGAGTCCATGGGTTGGGTACGGAAAGCCACCAAAAACACATTTTCATCATGATTGGTTGCAAGATGATAGTGGACGGCACCAGTCACTTTATGCTGATACTCAGTCACTAAAATATCTAAGGCTTCAACATGGTGTTGACGAATCAACTGAAACGCTGGATGTACTGTTTGAGAAAGGGTTTCAGTGACATCTACAGTCATGTGCGCTCCTAATAATCTTTTAAATAAAACTGAAATGATTATAGCTTTAGTTTGAGCCATAATTCACGTATAAACCCGAGTATTTTATTCAGGTCAGAAACAATACACAGCAATAGACTGCGTATTGCACAAATTAAGCTAAATATTTGAAAACTAGATTAAATATTTAAAGTAGTTATAGCTCGGATTGTTTTCAACCCAAACATAGTTCTGTTTTTGATAGAAATCTGCCGCCAGACGTGTATCTGTTTGCAAGCAAAGTGCTGAAAAATTAGGCTTGGCTTTAGTTTCCAGAAAAGCCAATAAGTCTTTGCCGACACCATGACGTCGATATTTGGGATGCACATAAAAACGACGCACTCGCCCAATGCGACTTTTTTGCCCTTCTTCTTCGCGTTGCTGATTTAAACCACCACAACCAATTAACTTATCACCATCGTATGCAATTAAAAAAAACTCACCTTTATCTTGAAACCGATTTTGACCACTTGCATATTCGTCAATGAGACGCTGAACAACATTTACTCCTTCTTTATTTGCCAGCTTGAGTAAAGTCTCAATTTGAGCGGGTAATTGTTCAGCTTCTTTAATGATGAGTTCCATTTTCTATCTGTTACCTAACACTGGTTTTGCCTATTAAACAATAAAACACAATCAATTAGGCATAATCTTGAATTTTATTCACAAAACTTCTGCAATCCTGAGCATTGGTGTAAACTTAGTGTTTTATTTTTAGATGTGACTGAACGACATGAGCTCTGTTGATCTTTTTGCAATTGGTAATGCGCTGATTGACCAAGAATTTAAAGTTTCTGATGAATTTCTTACGCAACACAATCTGCAAAAAGGAACCATGCAACTGACTGATGGTGATCAACAAGCGAACTTATATGCTCAACTGCAACAGTCTGAAGTGTATAAAGGTCAAGCTTCAGGTGGTTCTGCTGCCAATACAACGGTTGCATTTAGTGCTCTCGGTGGTACAGCATTTTATGGCTGCCGCGTAGGTCATGACGAACTCGGTAAAATCTACCTCGATGGTTTAAATGATGCAGGCATTCAAACCACACCGAAATCGGTCAGTGAAGGTGTAACAGGCACATGTATGGTTTTGGTTAGCCCTGACTCAGAACGTACCATGCAAACCTATTTAGGCATTACCGCAAAACTTTCTGCAGAACAAATTGACTTTGAACCGTTGAAAACTGCAGAGTGGCTTTACATTGAAGGTTATTTGTCTACCAGTGCGACCGCACGCCAAGCAGTCAAACAGGCTCGTGAAATTGCACGTGCAAATGGTGTCAAAATTGCATTAACACTGTCTGATCCAGCCATGGTGCAATACGCGCGTGAAGGCTTAAATGAACTGTTAGATGACGGTGTAGATTTACTTTTCTGTAATCAGCAAGAAGCCATGATGTACACCGAAACCACCACAGTTGAAGATGCCTTGGCAAAATTGAAGCTACACAGTCAGTACGTTGTAATTACATTAAGTGCTGAGGGTGCGGTCATTTCATCTGATCAAGAAACCATTCGTGTACCTGGTCGTGCAGTCACTGCTATTGATGCCAATGGTGCTGGCGATGCATTTGCGGGTTCTTTCTTATATGCATTGAATCAAGGTCAAAGTTTACAAACCGCAGCTGAATTAGCCATTTTGATTTCAAGTGAAGTAGTTTCTCAGTTTGGTCCTCGTTTGGCTAATCAAGACTATGCGCAATTGCTTGCAAACTTTCAAAAGAAGGAATGTGCCTAATGCATAAAATCTGTATGACCGAAGACATTCCTGAGCGTGAAGCACGTGCTTTTGAAACGCCAAATGGTGATACGATTTTTATTACGCAACGTGATGGCGCTTTTTTTGCCTATCAGAATGTCTGTCCACATTTACAAGTTGAACTTGAGTTTCTTGAAAATCAGTTTTTAGACCGCGATCAAGAATTCATTGAATGCTCTACTCATGGTGCACTCTTTGAGGTGGAAACAGGTGAATGTATTTCTGGTCCTTGCCAAGGTCAATCACTTGAAAAGGTCGAGATAACTGTGCATTCTGATGGCGGAATCTACCTGCCTGAATAATCGATGGAATTTGCCATGCTTGAGCTATTACATGACATAAATTTAATGCCGTTTCATTTAAGTTTATTTGCCCTTGTATTGCTCAGCATGGTGGAAACTGTGGGCTATTTTCTAAAGATTCGTCCAAGTCAGTTTTTCAAACGTATCATTCCGCAAAAAATTGCTGAAGCACCACTCCTCAGCGTTAAGTTTTCTAAAATTCTTATCCTCGTTTTCTTACTGATGAATTTTAGCTTTTCTGGCTACTTCCTCCAGTTCAGCTATTTTGCTCAACAAAAAAAATTCTTGCCTGCATATTACCTCATCTTACCTGCGCTAATTATTGCGATTTTTTTCACGGTTTTTATGATTCATTGTTTGGATCAGGTGATTCGACCTAAACAAATCCAACTGCAAGCCAATTTACTGGGCAGACTGGCCACAATTTCGAGTGGAAATGCACGACCAGGTTTCTCTGCACAAGCACGTGTTCGAGATGAATATGGTCAATTACACTATGTACAAGTCGAGCCTGAATTTGGTGAACTTGAATTCCAGTCACAGATTATTCTGATTCGAATCAAGCACTCGCACTACATTGCCAAAAAGATTTCAAAATCGAATCAATTGTTCTCTAGTGATATGAACAAATAATCCACTAGCATAAGTGCTGTCTCTTTAGATTGGATAAATTCCCTAAACACTTGCAGCTAATCCAATAGCTCACAACTTTAAAATAAAGCGCAGCTCGCATTTAAGACTGGATCATAAATTCACAACAGGATTGACTGAGAACAGTCACTCGTCATCTTTCTTTCTATTCAAATGCTATTTGCAATAAATTTGGTTTTCTTCGATTCCAAGATTCACCTCCCATTTAAGTCCTCGTATTTCTAGATTTTGTTCATCTGCGCAGTGTGAACACATTCCCAACATCTGATTTCTCAGCAGTGATATAAAAATTTACAAATAAGCCTTCCCTACCTCAATCAATCATGTGTATATTTATTAATCAATAATAAATAACAAGAGAATCAAAAAATCAGCAAAATTTAAATCCGATCTTTATGCTCCAGTTTACTTATTGGTCTATTTTTAAATAGACTAAAACACTTGGTTTTATATTTTTTAAATATAAGTATTTTTGTCGGATTTTATTTTATTTAAATATAAGTGTTTTAGTCAGGTTTATTTAATGAAAAACTTAGAATAAAAAACATCATTTTTGATTATAACTTATTGTTTTAAATACACTTAATAATATATTTTTATTTTAAGTGTATTCCCTATTTATTTTTTGTATAAATTTGTTTAATAATACACAGTAAGTTTCAAAAACAGGCTTATTCGTATGAGCTTAGTTCCAAAAGATTTTAACCAACGTCTAGTTCGTGAAATAACGATCATATTAATAATTAAGGTCGTTATCTTACTCACGATTAAACATATCTGGTTTGATGCACCGACTATTCCCAAAAACTTTGACAATCAAGTTGCTGAGCGTATTGCTGGCAGTCCTTCCCAAATCAAGGAGACACGTTGATGATTTCTGAAAGCGTGGTCGATCTTTCGCGGTTCCAATTTGCAATGACCGCGATGTATCACTTTATTTTTGTTCCACTTACTCTTGGTCTGGCTTTTATTCTTGCCATTATGGAAACGACGTACGTCATTTCTGGCAAAGAAATTTATAAAGACATGACTAAATTCTGGGGGAAACTCTTCGGTATTAACTTCGCACTCGGGGTGACTACTGGTTTGACCATGGAATTCCAGTTCGGTACAAACTGGGCATACTATTCGCACTATGTGGGTGATATTTTTGGTGCACCACTGGCGATTGAAGGCTTAATGGCTTTCTTCCTTGAATCAACCTTTATTGGTTTATTCTTTTTCGGCTGGGACAGACTCTCCAAAGTACAACATTTAGCTGTGACATGGCTGGTTGCACTGGGTTCAAATATGTCCGCCCTCTGGATTCTAGTTGCAAACGGCTGGATGCAAAATCCTGTCGGTTCCAAATTTAACTACGAAACCATGCGTATGGAATTGGTAGATTTCGGCGCGTTGATTTTCAACCCTGTTGCCCAAGTTAAATTTGTACACACCGTTTCTGCAGGTTATGTGACTGGCGCTATCTTTGTATTAGCCATCTCGAGTTATTACCTACTGAAAAAACGTGATGTGCCATTTGCTCGCCGTTCTTTTGCCATTGCTGCAATCTTCGGCTTGGCATCAACACTCTCTGTTATTTTACTCGGTGATGAATCTGGCTACGAGTTAGGTGATGTTCAAAAAACCAAACTTGCTGCAATTGAAGCAGAATGGGATACACACCCTGCACCAGCACCATTTACTTTGTTCGGTATTCCAAACAAAGAAACCATGACCACTGACTATGCAATTAAAGTTCCATATGTCATGGGGATCATTGCAACACGTTCTACAACGAAAGAAGTAACAGGTATTAAAGACCTTTTAGTTCAACATGAAGAACGTATTCGTAATGGTATGGTTGCATACTCTCAACTTGAGAAACTTCGTGCAGGTGACACATCTCCTGAACTGAAAGCAGCTTTTGAACATACGCAAAAAGATTTAGGCTACGGTCTACTCTTGAAAAAATACACACCAAACGTTGTAGATGCTTCTGAAGATCAAATCAAATCTGCAGCTTTAGACACTATTCCGCATGTACCAAGTTTATTCTGGGCATTCCGTGCAATGGTGGCTTCTGGTTTCTTAATGTTATTGCTGTTCGTTTTGGCAACGTTTGCTGTGGCTAAACGTAATGCTGAAAACAAACCTTGGTTACTTAAATTCGCATTATTTGCTTTACCGCTTCCTTGGATTGCAGCACAAACAGGCTGGTATGTAGCTGAAGTAGGACGTCAACCTTGGACAATTGGCGAAGTATTACCAACTCACTTGTCTGCTTCTACACTTTCAACTGCTGACATTTGGGGTTCTATCACAGCATTGGCCGTGTTCTACACCGTACTTCTGATTATTGAAATGTACTTGATGATTAAGTTCTCTCGCCTTGGTCCAAGTGCACTCCATACTGGCAAATATCACTTCGAAAAAAATGCTGCTCAAGATAACTCTGTTGGGGAGGCTCAATCATGATCGAATATGAACTTCTCAAAATTATTTGGTGGGTGTTGGTTGGTGTCTTACTGATTGGCTTTGCCCTCACCGATGGTTTCGATATGGGCTCAATGGCAATCATGCCATTCGTAGGCAAGAATGATGAAGAACGTCGCGCAGCAATCAATACGATTGCTCCGCACTGGGATGGTAACCAAGTCTGGTTTATTACCGCTGGTGGTGCATTATTTGCTGCATGGCCAATGGTTTATGCAACCGCCTTCTCAGGGATGTACTGGGCGCTGTTACTGGTCTTATTTGCCTTATTCTTACGACCAGTAGGCTTCGACTACCGATCTAAACTAGAAAACACCAAATGGCGTACGTCTTGGGACTGGGGTCTATGTGTCGGTGGTGCCGTCCCTGCGTTGGTCTTCGGTGTGGCTTTTGGCAATATGTTCTTGGGCGTACCGTTTACTTTAGATGAAACTGTTCGTTCAACTTATACAGGCAGCTTCTTTGCCCTACTTAACCCATTTGCTTTAGTGTGCGGTATTGTAAGTTTATCCATGCTTTGTGCCCATGGCGGTGCATGGCTCATGCTTCGTACTGATGGTGATTTAAGAAAGCGTTCTGCGAAAGCAACACAGTTAATGGGCATTGTATTCCTCGTCTGCTTCCTAGCAGCAGGTGCATGGTTATACTTCGGTGGTATTCAGGGTTATACCTTAGTAACTCCGTTTGATACCAACGGTGTAGCCAATCCTTTAGCAAAAGAAGTACTGACCAATGCTAACCCTGGTTGGATGAATAACTACAGCACTTATCCAATTACAATTGTTGCGCCAGTTCTTGCGATTTTAGGTGCTCTGATTGTGATTCTCGCTGCAGGTCAAAATAAAGCAGGCTTATCATTCCTTGGAACTTCTTGCTCAATTATTGGTGCAATCTTAACTGCTGGTTTCGCGTTATTCCCATTCCTTATGCCTTCAAGCATCAACCCTGTTGCAAGCTTAACCATGTGGGATGCGGTATCTAGCCAAACTACACTGACTGTAATGACTGTTGCTGCATGTATTTTTGTACCAATTATCTTGGGTTATACCACTTGGTGTTACTACAAGATGTGGGGCGTTATTACCAAGAAACATATTCAAGAGAATTCACATAGCCTTTACTAAGGCAATGCTTAGGAGAATAAATTATGTGGTATTTTGCATGGATTCTCGGTATTTTGATGGCATGCTTTGCTGGTGTACTCAGTGCCCTGTATATCGAACATCATCAAGATTTAGATGAGGAATAAACCATGACAGAAGTAGCAATGACAACAGAACAGCCGAAAAAACCAAATAAACTGGTCATGGCAGTGTCCTTTTTGTTGGCATTGCCTCTGGCTGCAGTTTTGCTGGTTCATCCAAGTGCAATGCTGGATGCCAACGGTGAGTATAGTCACCGTGCCATGATGTTTATCATGATTGGCATCTCAGGCGGTTTTATTTATGGCGTCGGCTTTATTCCACGCTTCTGGCTCTGGAAGTGGCTATTCAGCCCTTTCATTGCTTGGCCCCTGATGCTATGGGGATATTACACTTGGTTCCTCGCCTAACTAAAAAGCCCTCTTGATGAGGGCTTTTTTAATATCATTGCTTATCGAATGGTTTTAAGCATGTGTTGTAACTCGATCAGTCTTAATGGCTGACCCACATTCGCTTCTATAGGATATGGAATTTTAAGTTCAGTGAGCTGATAACCCCGACGCTGATAAAAGGCAACTAACTCAGTGCGTACATCCAATACATACATGACATATGCTTCAAGATTCGGCTGAATCAAAAGTGCCTGTTCTTCTGCAAAAGAAAGTATGGTTTTACCAATTCCCGTATTTTGCAAACTCGGGTCTACACTAAAAGTTCCAATTTCAACTTCATTAAGATTAAAACTCAAACCGATACACGCCACGATTGCTGAGCTTGAGTGTTCATTATTCATTTCGGCAACATACATATGGAAGTCTTGATTCGCGAATGCCTGTCGCAATTGCTGTTCATCAATTCTTAAGCCTGCAACAAGCGCAGCCTCATTGGTCCAGCTTCGAGCTATTTGTTCACGATAAGCCCGATTAATTAAATCCAGTAATTGTGAAATATCATCTATTGATGCTTTACGGAAAGTCAATTCTGATGTCATGCATACCCTCTGTTATATTTCTATTTTATTAAAATGAGTCTGCTCAATTTTATTCGACAAATATTATTTTGAATGAATGTAGTCACTTAAAATTAAAAATGATAATAACGACTCTGCTTAGGCTATTTTAATAAGCCAATAAAAAACCAGCTCTTCAGAACTGGTTTTTTTCAATCTTATTTTGGTTCAATCGGTGCAAATGGCGCGATCACATCGGCATTTTGTGCACGATGACGCATAAAATGATCCATCAACACAATTGCAAACATCGCCTCTGCAATTGGTGTAGCGCGTACACCAACACATGGATCATGACGACCTTTGGTCAGTACATCTGTGTTTTCACGATCGATATTAATGGTCTTACCTGGTGTCGTAATACTTGCAGTCGGTTTGAGTGCAATAGCAACACGAATGGTTTGACCACTAGAAATACCACCTAAAATACCACCAGCATGATTTGCCAAGAAACCATCCGTAGTCAACTCATCACGCGTTTCATGACCGAACTGTTCCGCAACTGCAAAACCATCGCCAATTTCTACGCCTTTTACGGCATTAATGGACATCATGGCATGTGCAATGTCGGCATCTAAACGGTCAAAAACTGGCTCGCCCCAACCTACTGGCACGTTCTCAGCCAAAATTTCCAATTTAGCACCGCAACTGGTACCTTGTTCACGCAATGAAGTAACTAAGGCTTCAAAACGTGGCACTGCATCGACATCCCCACAGAAAAATGGGTTATTCGGAACTTCATTCCAATCTAACTTTTCTGCTTTTTCAGTACCAATTTGGGTGACGTGACCACGAATCAAAATACCGAATTTTTCCGCTAGATATTTCTTTGCAATGGCACCTGCAGCTACACGCATTGCGGTTTCACGCGCACTTGAACGCCCGCCACCACGATAGTCACGGAAGCCATACTTTTGTGTGTAGGTATAATCCGCATGACCCGGACGGAAAGTCTGCGCAATATTGCCATAATCCTTCGATTTTTGGTCTGTATTGCGAATTAACAAACCGATTGGCGTACCCGTAGTTTTGCCTTCAAAAACCCCTGAAATAATTTCAACTTCATCTGGTTCTTTACGCTGGGTTGCGAACTTTGAAGTCCCAGGTTTACGGCGATCTAAATCTTTTTGTAAATCTTCTGCTGAAAGCTCAAGTCCTGACGGTACACCATCCACAATCGCCATCAAGCCTACACCATGAGATTCACCACAGGTCGTTACACGGAAGAGTTGTCCAATACTATTACCTGCCATGTTCACGACTCCTTATGCTTGAACAGATTGAATGAATAAATCACGGAATTGACGGCATTGTGCAGCTGTTAAAGCAAAGATGCCTGAACCACCTTTTTGGAATTTCAACCAGTGGAAATCAATGGTATTAAAGTTTTGTTTCATTGCCCATTCAGAATTACCCACTTCAATGACAATCAAACCATCTTCAGTTAAGTAGTCTGCCGCCTGAGCCAGCATTTTACGAACTAAATCTAAACCATCTTGACCCGCAGCCAACGCCAATTCTGGCTCATGACGGAATTCATCTGGCAAGTCAGCCATATCTTCCGCATCGACATACGGCGGATTGGATACGATTAAGTCGTACTGGTTTTCAGCTGGAATTTTTGAGAATAAATCTGACTCTAACAAGGCAACTTGATATTGCTTATCGTGATGTTCAGCATTAATTGAAGCAACTTCTAATGCTTCTTTTGAAATATCGGTAGCATCTACTTCCGAATCTGGGAATGCATAAGCCAACGCAATTGCGATACAACCTGAACCCGTACACATATCTAAAATACGTTGCGGTGTTTTAGGCTGTGTATTAGCAGGAAGATTATTGTCCGCTGCACGCATTTCACCATTTTCATCTAAACAGTACGGTGCAAAACGGTTTTCAATCAATTCAGCAATTGGCGAACGTGGAATAAGTACACGCTCATCGACATAAAATGGCTTATTAAAGAAGTAGGCCAAGTTCAATAGATATGAGGTTGGAACTTTTTCATTGATACGGCGTTCAAGCAACTGAAGAAATTCAGCTTTTTCACTGGCCAATAATTTTGCATCTAGAATTTCTGAGTCTGCATTCCAGTCCAATGACAAAGTCTGTAACACCAACGCTGAACTTTCAGCAAAAAAGTCTTCTGTACCTTGACCTAAATGTGCATCGTATTGACGTAATGCTGTCACCCCAAAACGGATAAAATCACGGATCGTGGTAAGCGTTTCAGCGGCTTCCTGTAAATGTTCAGGGCTAATAGTCGGTCGATCCACTTAAGGCGTCTCCAAAGTTCAGAATCATAAAAACGGCTTATGATACCTTGTTTTGCCTGATTTTATAATGCTTAACTTTGTTTCTCCTGTATTTCATTCCATTTTTCAGTCACATGCAATTGAATACAAATTTTCTGGTCCGCATTCCACTCAACGGATTAGATCTAGATAGACCAAACTCAAATATATAGATACAAAACATCCACCATTCTCTAAAAAAGCAACTTGAAACTGACATGTTCGCATCTTATATATAAGGCATTATTTACTCTTCTTCTCGCTATGAGTTACAAACATAACAACCTGATGGCTATGCGCCAGAATTATTGGAATAACGAATCTTCAGAGATTCAATCCGAAAAGTTATTTTTAATACAGCAATTATCTGAACAACACATCTACAGCAACCCGACCCTAGACGACGCAAAATATTTATTTTTTTGTTTGCCTAGTATTGTCATTGTCAAAGGTTATGCACACGGCTTTAGCCATAGCAGTGTCCACGCCATGATTACGGACTACATACAAAGCCATAAAGTACAACTGTCCAACAAGGAAACTCTGAAAATTAAATTTCATATGTAAACCGCATCTTCTGATTTGTACATAATTTTCATGTAGAACCAAAAAAACGGTGTCATTCAGCAAGTTAAACTTTTTTAATACGTGAAGACACGTTAATATCCGTTACAATTAACTTTTCTGTGAATTGCTGATTAAGGATTGCATTGAATGTCAGATCAGAACGATAAGCTCAAACAACTTAAAACCTCCTCTATGGATCGTCGCTTATCTATCGCTAAAGCATCCTTACTGGCTGGTACACGTTGGGCAGCCTCCAATGCGACGTCAATGTTTTCTAGCGAAGCTGAAAAAGAAAAAAAACGTAAGCAAGCCATGAAAGAACAGGCCAACTATCTTGTGGCCGAGATTGGCAAGCTCAAAGGCTCAATTGTGAAAATTGGGCAAATGATGGCGCTGTATGGCGAACATTTTCTCCCTGAGGAAATTACCCAAGCACTCAATACTTTAAACAACCAAACTGTTGCACTGGCTTGGCCTGCAATTAAGCAGCACCTAGAACAACAGTTGGGCGATAAGCTGCATGAACTGACCATTGATCATGAGCCTTTAGGCACGGCTTCCCTCGCGCAAGTGCACCGCGCTACACGTAAGTCTGATGGTTTAGAACTGGTCCTGAAAATTCAATACCCTGGCGTTGCAGATGCGATTGACTCAGACATGAGCCTGTTTAAAAACATGCTAAAACTGACGCGTATGGTCCCGCAAACCCGTGAATTTGATCAGTGGTTTGAAGAAGTTCGCGACATGATGCACCGTGAAGTGAATTATGACATTGAAGCTGCAACTACGCGTCGTTTTGCTGAGCGTTTAAAAGATGACCCACGTTATATCGTGCCAGAAATTGTAGATGAGTTCTGTACCGACCAGATTCTTTGCATGACCTTCGAACGTGGTGTGCCAATTAACAGCCCAGTCATGCTTTCTTTACCACAAACCCGTCGTAATCTGCTGGGTGAAGCCTCTTTAGAAATTGCCGTTCGTGAGATTTTTGAATGGGGCGAAATGCAGACAGATCCGAACTTTGGTAACTACTTGGTTCGTTTGGGTGATGGTGAGCAGCAACCTGATCAAATCGTACTGCTAGACTTCGGTGCAATTCGTCAATTTGACCAGCACCTGTTAAAAGTGGCACGAAATCTCATTCATGCAGGCTATCAGCATGATCCGCAGTCCATGGTTAATGCCATGACTGGTTATGAATTCTTCGACTCTATTCCGCAAAGTATCAAACCTGATATGGCTAAAGTCTTTTTACTGGCAACTGAAGCATTTAGCTGTCCTGCGAACAACAAAGAATTGCCTGCTGGCGTCATGGACGAGCAATACCGCTATGACTGGAAAAAAAGCCAATTACATAGTCGCGTCATGCAGCAAGCGTCTAAATCAATGGCTTCACGTTATTTCAGTGTACCGCCTAAAGAATTTATGTTTATTAGTCGTAAATTTATTGGTGCCTATACCTTCATGACCGTGATTGACGCTAAAACCAATGTCCGTGACATGATTAAAACTTTCATTTAAATGACTCAGACTAGAATGGCACAATTGTCATTCTAGTCAATTCCCTATCTTTTTTACTAAAATCCAATTTTAAAATATTTATATAAATTAAATAATTATTACAATTTTACCACACCAATTACCGTTTATCTTTGACAATTCAACATGTCAACAATGACATAGTTTTTTAGATTGCGCCATGTCAGCATAAAAATAGCAATAAAGCTCATATGGAACGAAAATAATGACAAATATGGTCAATAAGGCACAAGGACTAGGCTTATCACTGATTACAAAAATTGCAGGCAGCGATGTGCTTGATCAGCTCAAGCTCAGAAAATTTGTGGAAAAATCTTTATATCAGGGTTCTAAAACCAGTTTTAAAACCTTAAATAAAACCCAAAAACTGTTTAAAGCAACGGATGTACATCCAAAGCAACGCTTACCCAATCAAAGCAAATCATTATTTGATCTGAGTTTAACTGAAGAACAACAGATGACTTGCGATGCCATGCGTCAATTTGCAACCGAAGTTCTCTACCCGCTTGCCCATCAAGCCGATCATGACGAACAATTTCCTCAGGCACTGTGGCAACACTTAAATGACCTAGGACTCAACTATTACGCCCTACCCGAATCTTTTGGCGGTGTAGCCAGTGAAAAAGACATCATCAGCCATATTTTGATTGCAGAGCACTTAGCCCAAGGTGATTTCAGCCTAACCGCAGGAATGCTTTCGACCTTTAGTGTGATTAATGCCATTACCCAATGGGGTTCCGAGCCAGTTCAGGACCAGTATTTATCTGCTTTTGCTGCAGACAGTGATATTCGTGCCAGTTTTGCGGTACAGGAAAATACGCCTGCATTTAATCCCATGCAGCTTAAAACCAAAGCCCAGCTCATAAATGGTCTATACCTTTTAAATGGTGAAAAAACACTGGTGATGCTTGGCGAAACTGCGGATCTATTTCTGGTTAGTGCTGAGTTTCAAGGTCGACCCGATGTATTTGTGGTTAAACGTGATTCTTCAATTACAGCGCAAACAAGTCCTGCCATGGGCTTAAAAGCCACAGAAACTATGACTTTACAATTTCAAAATACGCCTGCAGAACGTCTAAGCGATGAAGACTTTAACTACAGTGCTTTCCTAGACTTGGGAAATCTTATGTGGTGTGCCATGGCTGTAGGCACCTGTGAAGCGGTTAAAGCCTATTGTATTCGCTATGCCAATGATCGGACGGCTTTTGGTGAACCGATTTCACATCGTCAAAGCGTAGCATTCATGATTGCAGACATGGCGATAGAAATTGATGCCATGCGGATGTTGATACTGAATGCTGCAAGTTTGGCGGAAGCAGGTCAACCCTTTCACCGTGAAGCTTATCTAGCACGCCTACTATGTGCTGAAAAATCCATGAAAATAGGCACAGACGGTGTGCAAATTCTGGGTGGTCATGGTTTTACCAAAGAACATCCCGTAGAACGTTGGTATCGTGATTTGCGTGCTACCGCCATCTTACATTCAGGCTTACATGCTTAAAACAATAAAATAAAGGTCTATTTCCCATGAATTTACAGAATCCTAAAAAATTTAAAATCCTGCTCGATCAAGCCCATGAAGTTGCACTAAATGTACTGCGCCCCATCTCGCGTAAATACGACAAAGCCGAACATGCCTATCCGAAAGAACTGGACATGCTGGCTTCATTACTGGATGGCACGAATGATGGCGGTGAAGGCATAAATGCAGGTGCTGCGGTGGGTAAACGCGGCACGCAGGACAAGCACAATAAAAATGGCGTGAATATGTCGACGGCATTAGGTATTGTGGAAATGTGTTATGGCGACACTGGACTACTGCTATCTATGCCACGCCAAGGGCTGGGTAATTCTGCCATTGCAGCAGTTGCCAATGATGAACAATTAGCGCGTTTCCAAGGAACTTGGGCTGCCATGGCAATTACCGAACCCAATTGTGGCTCGGATTCTGCAGCTATTCGCACTACCGCCACTCAAGATGGTGATGACTATATTCTGAATGGTGAAAAAATCTTTGTCACTTCTGGCGAACGTGCAGATTCTGTTGTGGTCTGGGCAACGCTTGATAAAAAACTTGGTCGAGCTGCAATTAAGTCTTTTGTCGTACCCAAAGGTACAGCAGGTATGACCGTGGAACGATTAGAGCATAAACTTGGCATTAAAGCCTCTGATACAGCGGTAATCCGTTTTGATCAATGCCGAGTTCCTGCGAAAAACCTGTTAGGTCATGCAGAGATTGATGTTGCCAAAGGCTTTGCGGGCGTGATGGAAACCTTTGACAATACACGCCCCTTGGTTGCTGCAATGGCGATAGGTTGTGCCAAAGCTTCACTGGAACGTATCAAGGAAATCTTTCACCTAGAGCTGGATTCAAACTATGCAACTCCATATTTACAGTGTTCTAACCTTGCCGCGCAAATTTATAAAATGGAAGCAGAATGGGAAGCCGCGCGGTTACTCATGTTAAAAGCAACATGGATGGCAGACAACAAAAAGCCAAACTCTAAAGAGGCTTCGATTGCCAAAGCTAAAGCTGGACGCGTTGGCAACGACATCACCTTAAAATGTGTCGAGTTAGCAGCTTCGGTGGGCTATAACGAGACTGAACTATTAGAAAAATGGGCGCGTGATTCTAAAATTCTCGATATTTTTGAAGGTACACAGCAAATCCAGCAACTGATTATTGCCCGACGTGAATTAGGCAAAAGTTCGAGTGAACTAAAATAACGATGATATTACCTTTATAAAACTGCCTTACAAACGATGGATTATTTGCTATAACAATCCATCGTTTAAAAGCTTAGTTCTACTCATGTTTCAGATCCGCTCCCTCCAAGAAAAAGACAATGCTGCAATTGCCCGAATCATCCGTGAAGTATCTAAAGAGTTTGGACTCGCATCAGAATCTGGCTTTGCCGTTGCTGATCCTATCCTAGATAATTTATCTCAGGTCTATCATCAACCAAATGCACACTATTGGGTTATTGCAAATGAACAAGGTGAAATTTTAGGTGGCGGCGGGCTGTCACCGCTTATGGGTGATACAGAAACTCTCGAAATTCAAAAAATGTATTTTCTACCTGAAATTCGAGGTTTAGGCTTTGCCAAACAAATTTTAGAGCAATCTTTTGCGTTCAGTTTAGCGCAAGGCTACCGCTCATGTTATTTGGAAACTACTGCATCGCTATGGCAGGCGGTCAAACTTTATGAAAAGTTAGGCTTTCAATATTTAGCAGAACCCAAAGGTCACACAGGTCATAGCCATGCCTGTGAAATTTGGATGGAGAAAATCCTCTAAAAAACCAAGAAAAAGACATCAATTCAGAGTAATTGATGTCATCTATTGGGATGTTTTTATAATTGCATTCAACTGTTATGTACTGAGCAACTTGTCGAGTACACCAAATTTTTTAAAGATTTTTGCTCTACGTTTAGGGTGAATATTAGCTTTATTCAAGTCACCGTCATAATGTTGAAATACCCGTTTATCCATCATTTTGAACCATAACGGCGGAATCATTGCAGGTAAAAGCATGCTGGCATACCCACTTGGTAGCTCGGGCGCTTCATCAAAATGTCGTAGTGCTTGGAAAGGTCGTGTTGGGAAAGCATGATGATCTGAATGTCGCTGCAATTGATATAAAAACAAATTGGTCACAATGTTATTGTTATTCCAGCTATGCTCGGGCATGGTTCGCTCATACTTGCCATTCTCATCTTTCTGACGTAGTAAACCATAATGTTCAATATAGTTAATAATCTCGAACAAGCTAATGCCATATAAAGATTGCGTAAGTAAATAGGGGGTAATGCCCGCACCAAACATCTTGATCATGCTGGCATGAAACGTGGCACTCATACCCCAGCCTTGTAGTAACTCATTATCTACAGACCAGAATGTTTTACCTTTACGTTTCAAACGATTACTTTCAATTTCAATTGCGGATTTAAAAGAACCAATCACCGTTCTAGGTAAAAATTCATAAAAGGTTTCGCCCATTCGTGAGGATGCTGGATCTTCTGGGGTTGCTGCACGTTTATGATGCCCATAGGGATGCTCAATGCGAAAATGGTTATAACCAGTGGGCACTAGCGCCAAATGCGACAAGATATGATCGATACGATTCGACTTGTGACTTAACTCATGGGCAGTATTTACCGCAATGCCATTAATAGCCCCCATGGAAATGCCTAACAGGACTTTATCGAGCAAAGAAGTTTGTTGTCGTCCAACCAAGTAGCAGGCATAAATATTGGCTGCGTATTGCAGTGGAATAAAGGTTTTTACTAAACGTGCATAGTATGGATCTTGCTCCAGTAACTTTACATCTTCAGCCGTCGGATTATTCTGGTCATGACCAATCAGGGCATCAATTGCTGGAATAATCACGTGCAGTAATATCGGTCCACCGAGTGCAAATGCTTTTTTCAATGGTCGTGGCGCAAACTGATAGCCTGCTAAAATTCCCATGCCAATAACAGGTAAAGCTGGGCTAATTGCCCACAAATAACGCTTTTTGTCTAAAGTTAACCCTGTTTTTACTGGAGTATTCATTAGTTCTGATTCTGTCAATTTTACTGTTGCATTCATTTGCAAAGCTTTCCTTCTTTTCTTGTTATGTATATATTTTCTGAAAGTGCCCTTGAGCGAAAGTTGCAAACGTCCATAAAAACTATGTAATCGTCTTTGGCTTAATTTGATAAACAATGTCCTATAAACACATATTACAAATTCTGAATACTTGTATATTTCAACCGATGAGACAGAACGAAAAAGCATGGATGCTCTAAGTAAAATTTTTGATGATATTCATCTGAACAAATCAGAATACCTGTATTTAAAAGCACGCGGCGACTGGTGTTTTCATTATGAAGATCAGAGTGCCATGGTGGCTTATGCGATGGTTTCAGGGCATGCGCTGATTCAACTGGATGCCACTACGCAAGTACATGTCCGTGCAGGAGATCTGGTGTTAATTCCTTCTGGTCGCAGTCACAGTGCCGCGAATACCCCAAGCCCTTTGGTCGACACCTTAAATATTACCCATCGTTTTGATGAAACAGGAGAAAAAAGTATTGAATTTGGCGCGGGTGAAGGTAAACAAACCGTCATCTTGGCCATTCGCTGTCATATGGATAGCATCATGGCGCGTCCCCTGTTAAATGCACTCCCCCAATCGATTCATTTGCATCAGATGAATGGTCAAACCATTCCTGAATGGCTACAAATCGGTTTGCAGTTTCTTGCCGTAGAAACCCTACAAGTCCAACCTGGACGTGACAAAATCCTCGATCATCTGGTCAGTATTTTTTTTATTGAATGTGTCCGTGATTATATTTTGCAATTAGGCGATAGCAACAACTGGTTATCTGCGCTATCCCATCCTGAATTGTCCAATGCCTTAGCTGCCATTCATGGGCAACCGCAACATGCATGGACAGTGGAAACACTGGCAGAACAATGCTGTATGTCTCGTTCTAAATTCGCGCAACTATTTAGTCAAATGGTGGGTGAACCACCACTGGCGTATTTGCAGCAACATCGTTTACGCATTGCATCGCAGTATTTAAGGCAAGGACAATATACCGTTCAGCAGATTGCCCATTTGGTGGGTTATGCGTCTGAAACGGCGTTCAGTCAAACCTTTAAAAAGCAATTTGACCTGACACCGAGTCAATATCGACAACAATTTATGCAATAGAAAAATACGCTACCCATTACACCAGACTTAAAATGGCCTGCACAGGATCTTCACTATTGCCAGAAAGAAGCTGTTTATGCATGGTAATGTGCTGCATCACCTGAATTTGAGATACTTCAATGTTCATCAATTTCTCAATTTCATGGGCTAAATTTTCAGGTGTCGCATCATTCTGAATCAGTTCCTGAATCACTTTTTTGCCCGCAATAATGTTGGGTAAAGAGTAATAAGGGATCTTGATCAGCAGCTTGGCAATAAAATAAGTTAAAGAATTCAGCTTATAGAAGGTCACCATCGGGCGATGCAATAACATCGCTTCTAAAGTTGCCGTACCTGAAGCCAAAGCCACAATATTGGCGGCATTCATGACCTGACGACCAATTTTCGATTCAGTATCAGTATTTTCCAGCAAATGAACTTTCGCGCGGAAACGATCCGAATAATGTTGCAGTAAATGTTCGATTTGCTTTTTACGCGCATCATTAATGGCTGGAATAAGAAACTCATAGTCTGGGTGTTTTTGACTTAAAATTTCACCTGCTTGTAATACCAGAGGTCCTAAGCGCTCGACTTCACCACGACGACTGCCAGGCAATAAAGCAATATGTTTTTGATTCGTCGTTAACCCAAGTTCTTGCTTGGCTGCAACCAAATCATTTTTTAACGGCAATTGACTCGCCAGCGGATGCCCCACAAAAGCCGCAGGCACATCGAATTTTTTATAGAATGCTTTTTCGAATGGAAATAAACACAGGACCAAATCAATACTCGCCTTAATGCCATGGACGCGCCCCTGTCTCCAAGCCCAGACTGAAGGACTGACATATTGCACGGTTTTAATAGGTAACTGTTTTTGCTTTAAACTTTTCGAGAGGCGCAAATTAAAGTCTGGTGCATCAATACCAATAAAGACATCAACAGGCTGTTTAGTCCATCGTTCAACCAGTCCATCACGCACTGCGAACAATTTTTTAATATCTTTTAAAACTTCAACAATCCCCATGACCGATAAAATATCCATCGGATAGTAGCTTTGGAAGCCTTCCGCAATCATTTGAGGACCACCAATCCCTTCAAACTCGGCATCAATTCCTTGCTCACGAAAACTGCGGATTAATTTGGCACCTAAAGTATCACCAGAAACCTCACCGACAACGATGCCTATTTTTAGTTTTTTGTTGTTCAAGACTTCATGCTCTGTTCAAAGTTAAACATCTGAATATTCTAGCATAGGCAGGGCTTTTGAAATATTTAGGATACTTCCAAAGCTCAAAACTACGCCACTTTCTAAATCTAATTTAGCCATGAAGTCTTTTTAATTCATCTAGATTTACAATAGTTACACAATTGAACATAATTAAAATTAAAAATAAAATTAATGCGAATCATTTACATTATCACTCATTATGTCAAAAACTCCCGCGCTCTTTAAGTATTCCCTACTTGCTCTTACCATCGCTCATATCAATCTCAGTTTTGCCGAAGATGATGTTGCAACCCTCTCTACCATTCAGTTACAAGCAGATGAAACAGGTAATCAAAGCTCTGAGAAAACCAAGGCATATAACGTTAAAAAAAGCAGTAGTGCGACCAAACTGAATATTGATGCGCAGGAAACGCCACAGACTGTGAATGTAGTAACACGTCAGCAAATGGATGATTTTGATTTAAATTCTACGCGCGAGGTATTGAAAAATACACCGGGGGTTACGGTGCTTAACCAAGAAACGGAACGTACAACCTACATGGCTCGAGGTTTTGAAATATCAAATATCCTTACAGATAGTGTTGGCTACCCGCTTTCTAATTGGAATTACAATAATACCAATCCTGATACGTTCTTTTACGATCGAGTTGAAGTAATCAAAGGCGCCGATGCCCTTTCCAATGCCTTTGGTGACCCTAGCGCGACAATTAACAATATTCGTAAACGCCCAACCAAAGAGTTTCAAGCAAATGCAGGAATTAGCTATGGTTCATGGGATACCGAACGCTATGAAGCAGATGTGTCTGGTGCGCTGACTTCCGATGGGCGTGTTCGCGGTCGTTTAATGGGCTATGAGCAAACTGGTGACTCATATTTAGATCGGTATACTTCTGAAAAAAATGGTTTTGCAGGAGTTATTGAAGCCGATCTGACTGACACGACCTTGTTAACTGTTGGTTATAGCCAAAATCAGAATAAACCTAATGCAAACAACTGGGGAGCGTTACCATTACTTGGAGCAAATGGTCAACAGCTTGTTTACGATCAAAAATACAATCCTAATCCTGACTGGGCACATTGGGACAATACTGCTCAGAATGCTTTTGTAGAGTTAAAACAAAAACTGGGCGATAAATGGGCAGCCAAACTGACCTATAACTACAACGATTTAGAACATAATAGTCGCCTGCTCTATTATTATGGCAATCCACAAGCCGATGGTTCAGGTGTCTCTCTAACAGCTTGGGGCGGTAAAGAACATTTACGTCAACATCTTGCAGACTTAAATTTTGAAGGAAGTTACGACTTATTTAATCGAAAACACGAAGCCACTTTCGGATATAGCCGCATTCAATCTGAACAGAATGATCAGCAATCTAGTGGCTTTATTAATGACAGCAATATCAATAATGTGACTGAAATCTATGGGGGAATTCCTTATACAAAACAACTCACAACCAATTGGGCAAGCTGGACACCCAAATCAGTCACTTGGTCTGCATTTTCTGATGCAGCCGACTATAAACAAAACATCAACTCTTACTATGCTGCCACGCGTTTACATCTTAGTAATGATTTAAAACTTATTTTAGGTGGTAACTATGTTGAAGCCAGCAGTAAAGGCATCAGTTATGGTTCAGCGATGAACTATGATGAAAGTAAGTTATCTCCTTATGCAGGATTAACTTATAACTTCACACCAGAATACACAGGTTATATGAGCTATACCTCGATCTTCAGACCACAAACAGGGATTGAAGAAACCTCGAAGCAAGCACTCAAACCCGTTGAAGGTGAGAGCTACGAAGCCGGTTTTAAAAGCTCATGGTTAGATAATAAATTAACAGGAACTCTTGCGGTATTTAGAACGGATCAAAATAATTACCCACTGCGCAGCTCAGATGGTAATCCACTTAATCGAACAGTACAAACCAGCGACTTACGTTCTCAAGGGGTAGAAGTTGGTTTGTCAGGTCAATTAACCGATAACATCAATATGGCATTCGGTTACACCCAATTTAGTCTGAAAGATTTGAAGAATGGTGGTGCAGCTCGAACGTATAATCCAAATCAAACCATTAATTTATTGGCAACGTATACAGTATCTGCTTTACCTAAATTAAAAGTTGGCGCTGGCTTTCAATGGCAAGACAATATTAAACTCTATGACTCAAATTTAAACAGCACCATCACTCAAGATGATTATGCGCTAATCAACTTGATGGCAAGCTATGAAGTCAACAAACATGTGAGCTTACAAGTCAACGGTAATAATATTACCGATAAAAAGTACTTAAATAGCTTCCCAGATGGACAAGCATTTTATGGTGAGCCAGCAAACTATACGATGTCTGTGAAATTTAAATATTAATGCACGCGCCAAGTCTGAATACTCAGGCTTGGCTTTTCTATATTTTCCTTAACGGTCAAATTTATGAGTAAAGCGCAATCCATTACTTCTACCTATCGCCTGCAAGTGCTTTATCGCTTTGTTGTCGCTTTTGTCATGGGTTTTATTTGTGCCGCACTACTTAGCCTAGACTTAACTTATTTGCTAAATCATCAGCTAGCTAAAGCTGAAGCCATCTATTTGGCTGCTTTTATCAGCCTGATCTTCTATGCTGGCTATGTCATCACAAGTTTCTGTATTCAATCATTGCTTCGAATGACCTTAATAAGTTGCGGAATATTTGGCTGTGTATTTTTACTTTTTCTAGGAATGCGTTAATTCATGCATAAAAGTATTCGACAATCGATGGCATGGTTGCACTCTTGGACAGGCTTACTGCTAGGTTGGGTGATTTTTGCCATTTTCCTGATGGGAACAGCTTCCTATTATCGCCATGAAGTGAATTTATGGATGCAGCCTCAACTGACTCAATACGATATTCAACAACAGACTGCCATTCAATCTGCTACGACTTATTTGCAAACCCATACTGCGGATGCAAAATCTTGGTTTATTGGCATCGCCACGCCTGAATCGCCTGTGAATACCATTTACTGGCAAAAAGCAGATGGTAGTTATGAAAGTAAAACGCTGGATGCGAATTCTGGACAAGAACTCAGTCTTTCAGCAACAGAAGGCGGTGATTTTTTCTATCGTTTTCATTATCAGCTGTTTGGTTTGCCTGTGAATATTGGGCGACTTGCGGTCTGCTTTGCTGCTTTTATCATGTTGATTGCTCTGATTTCAGGCATTATCACCCATAAAAAGATTTTCACAGATTTTTTTACGTTAAGAACCTTTAAATCACAACGGTCTTGGCTCGATTTTCATAATGTAAGCTCAGTGATTGCACTCCCGTTTTTCTTAATGATTACCTTTACGGGGCTAGCCATTTTTTTCTATTTATATTTTCCATGGGGCATGAAAACACTTTATCCAGATAATCCCTATCAATACTTTACCGAAATTAGAACACAGGCGATTCAGCAAAATACGACTCCTGTCGCTCAAACCGACTTGAGCATGGCGCAATTACTGCACACTGTTGAACAGCAATGGGGACAACAACCACTCCGCTCAATCACTGTACAAAATCCGAATAGCAATCAATCACTTTATACCTTTACTCAATTACAAGACTCTACAATTACAGGCAATCAACCGCAGATCACTCTCACTGGAACAGATGCTGCAATTATTCAAAACACACGTAATGACAGTGCAATTGCAACTTTAAATTTTGGTGTGTATGGCTTGCATATGGCGACCTTTGCACAGCCTGCTTTACGCCTTGCCTTCTTTTTCTCAGGCTTGCTTGGCTGTTGCATGATTGCCTCTGGCTTATTACTGTGGAGCCTGAAACGCCAATTACAAAATAAATCAGGTCAGTTCCATTTGGGACATTATCTGGTTGATCGTTTCAACATTGCAACTTTTGTCGGTCTACCTACGGCAATGCTGGTTTACCTAATGACCAATCGCATTGTAACGATGACTTCAGACACACCCAATTATGAAATTTATGCGTTTTTTAGCACTTGGGGCTTAAGCCTTGTAATTGCACTGTGTACACCTAAACAATGGCTGTGGCGCTCACAACTTGCAGGTTTATGCTTCGTTGCGAGCAGTCTGGTGATTTATGATTTCATTTATCTGCTACAGCATCACTATATCTATGACTTCTATAGCTATTGGTCATTTTTAAGAATTGACCTGTTTATTCTACTTCTCGCAATCTTTGCCTATTTCATTTTTAGGAATATTCATCCAATCCAGCTCAAGGCAACACAAAAGCTAAGAAAAAAAGTTTCTACTGCTCATGAGGTGAATGCATCATGATGATCATCTTTGGCATGACATGTATTCTGCTTGGGATGTGGTGTTTACATTTACTCAGTAGCAAACAGATTGACAAAACCAAGCAATCCCAATGGCACTTCTTGACGCATTACCCCCAATATAGCAGCAGCATCGCCTATATTCTTTTTCTTATTGCAGCTGCAATTTTTATAAAAAAATTCGGGATTTCAATTGGTTTCATTAGTTGGTGGTTATTCGCCAGTCCTGTTATTTTATTTTTAATACTATTAATGAATGATTTAAAGCAGAAAGATAAACCCCAAAAGCATCGTTTTTAATGTTTCGACTCATCCTAAGCTTAAAAGCTTTAGCGTTTTTTTGCATAAGCAAATCATTTATCAAGACAAACACTTATCTCAAAAAGTCATAACATATGCGTGGTTTATCATATTTGGCTTCTATTCATGTTTGGTTCTGTTGAATATATTCTTGCAGGTGTTTTAGTTGGGTTCTGTGTAGGCATTACAGGTGTAGGTGGTGGTTCTCTGATGACCCCTATTCTGATTAGCCTGTTCAAGATTGAACCTCACATCGCCATCGGAACCGACCTTCTCTATGCATCAATCTCCAAATTTTGTGGTTCGATGGTGCATGCAAAAAAAATGAATATTGTTTGGCCCATTGTGATTTGGCTCGCTGTCGGCAGTATTCCTGCTTCTTTTGCCACGCATTGGGTTCTTGAGAATTATCTCAGCCAATCTGCAAGCTACAAATCCGTACTCACCATGGTGCTAGGCTTTATGCTAACCCTGACTGGTGTCTCTATTATCTTCCGCGGACATATTGAACGCTTTTTCAATAAATTCCGTAAAGATGAACAGTTAGACATGAGTGAAGATTTGGAAAAAGTGAATTTCCAAGCCAAAGATAAACGTGCCTATATTATTCTTATGGGGGTGATACTGGGCATCTTTGTGACTTTATCTTCAGTCGGTGCAGGTGCTTTCGGCATTATGGCGCTGGTCATTATGTTCCCGAATTTACCGATGATTCGTATTATCGGTTCAGACGTTGTGCATGCAGTATTGCTGACCTTGGTCGCAGGCCTAGGCCACATGAGCTCAGGTAATGTCGATTTCGCCCTATTGGGTTGGTTATTGGTCGGCTCTATTCCAGCGATTATTGTGGGTACGCTTATTAGTTCACGTCTACCAGAAAAAATTATCCGTAAAATTTTAGGGATCACCTTATTTGCATTGGGTATGAACTTCATGATTCACCCAGTTAAAGCCAAACCTGTACAAAAACCGGCAACGGCTATGGTTTATACTGTTGAAAAATCACACAGTGTTTAATTTATATATGCGAATAATCGGTTTTTTTCACGCTTTTATTGGTCTTTTGTATAGCAAAAGACTGATTAAATCGTGTTATATTCAGGCAACTAAAAAAACTCTTGTATGATCGATCTAGTGACAGCAATGAATACACAACAGCCAACCCCTATTACTCAATCAGACATTGACGACGTAAATGTGAAAAGCATTCAACCTTTAGTAACTCCAGCAGAACTAAAAAAAGAATTGCCATTAACTGAGCATGCCTACCAAACTGTACTTAAAGGTCGCGAAACAATTCGCAATATTTTAGATGGTAAAGATAAGCGTCTGTTTGTCGTAATTGGTCCTTGTTCTATTCATGACGTCGTTGCTGCACACGATTATGCTGATCGCTTAAGAGTCTTGAGCGAAAAAGTTAAAGATACCCTTTATATCGTCATGCGCGTGTATTTTGAAAAACCACGTACGACAGTAGGTTGGAAAGGCTTAATTAACGATCCAGACATGAACGACTCATTCAATATTGAAAAAGGTCTGCGTATTGGTCGTCAATTACTGTTGGAATTGAATGAAAAAGGTTTGCCTTGCGCAACTGAAGCCCTTGATCCTAACTCACCTCAGTATTATCAAGATTTAATTTCTTGGTCTGCGATTGGTGCACGTACCACAGAAAGCCAGACTCACCGTGAAATGTCTTCAGGTCTATCTTCACCTGTAGGCTTCAAAAATGGTACAGATGGTGGCTTAACGGTTGCAACCAATGCGATGCAGTCAGTAAAACATGGTCACAACTTCTTAGGTCTGAATGAACATGGTCAAGTATCTGTCATTCGCACCAGCGGTAACCCATATGCACATGTGGTATTACGTGGCGGTAATGGCAAACCTAACTATGATGCTGGATCAGTTGCAGAAGCTGAAAATGCTTTAGCCAAAGCTAAAGTCAGCACTAAAATCATGATTGACACCAGTCATGCCAACTCAAACAAAGACCCGTTCCTACAACCTCTCGTTCTGAAAAACATTACAGAACAGATTTTGGATGGCAATAAATCAATCGTTGGTATTATGGTTGAAAGCCATTTAAAAGGTGGTCGTCAGGATATCCCTGAAAACCTCGATGATTTAGAATATGGTAAGTCAGTTACAGATGGCTGTATTGACTGGGATACCACTGAAAAAGTATTGCTCGATATGCATGAAGCTTTGAAAGACGTATTACCAAACCGCTAAGCCTTCAAGCGCCATCCTACAGGATGGCGTTTTGTTTTACTGCCAAATAAAGTCACCGTTATGAATCAACTTGAAAACGCCTTAAGTCACATTGACCATTTCCAGTTTATCCATGAACATTTATTTAGTTCAGGGCAACCAACCATTGAACAGTTAAAGCTGATCAAAGAATATGGCATCACGACTGTGATTAACCTTGCTTTGAATGATGCAGACAACCATCTGCCGCATGAAGATCGTGCGTGCTTAGAATTGGGTTTGAATTACATTCACATTCCAATTCTTTGGGATACCCCATCTGATGAGCAATGTATGCTGGTACTGGATATGTTGGATCACTTGGTGCAAGAACAGATGGTTTGGGTACATTGTGCTAAAAACCTGCGCGTCAGCAGCCTGATGTACTTATATCGCCAATATTATATGGATATGGACATTGCCACGGCTCAGGACCTGTTACATACAGTTTGGGAACCCAATGAAACTTGGACGGGCTTGATTCATGCGGTAGCCTTACAACTGCAAGGTCGTAAAGCTACCAAAGAATTACAACAATCGCTTATGAGTGCAGGTCATTTTGCTTGATGACTAATCAACACCGTTGCAGTTGCTAAAATTCCTTCCTGACGGCCAGTAAAACCTAATTTTTCTGTGGTTGTTGCTTTAATACTAATTTGAGTAACATCCACATCTAACACATCGGCGATAGATTGGCGCATTTCTAAATTATGCTTTGCCAGTTTCGGGCGTTCGCAAGCCACGGTCATATCCGCATTATTCAAGACATACCCACGATCCAAAATTAACTGATAAACATGTTTCAACAATACACGGCTATCCGCCCCTTTAAATTCAGGGTCTGTGTCTGGAAAGTGTTGACCAATATCACCCAGTGCCAGTGCACCCAATAAGGCATCACACAGTGCATGCAAAACCACATCTCCATCTGAATGTGCTTTTAAACCATGTGTATGTGGAATTTTCACCCCTGCCAAAGTAACAAATTCGCCTTCTTCAAAAGCGTGAACATCCATTCCCTGACCAATTCGAATATGTGCGACCATTAAATTACGCTCCCTCAGAAATAAATGTTTGAAATCTTGTATTCAGTGTTTCGACTTCGTTATAGTTACACCAGCACAGTGTTGTGAAAGTATAAGTCATCATGTTGTTGAATACAGACATTAAATTCTTTAAAACTATAGCATCTTTCATTGGTCTCGGCTGTATATACAGTAGCCTGAGCTATGCTCAAGAAATTGATTGCAGTGCACCAGACAATTCGGCAATGAAAACGATGTGTTCGAGTGCTTTTGATCAACAACGCCAAAAACTCAAAAATCAATATTTAACCGCTTTTCTGATTAGTGATGCACCTTTACGCCTGTTGGATGACACACACAGTATCTGGCTGAAACGTGTGCAACAATGTAAAACTGAATCTTGTTTTAATCAGCAATTTGAACTACGCACAGATGATTTGAATTTCTATACTTCACTCAATCAGAGTTTGACTCAACATTATTTAAAAGTTGAGCACGGTAAACTGGCGAAGCATCCGATTCACTTACAAGTGCATCAACTCAGCAAAGACAGCATTAAGATTGAAGGTATTGCCTACCGCAACCCAAACAACAAGAAAGACACTCAAACCGTCCCATTCTTAGCGTATACCACACCCGAAAAGAAGCAAAATATTGTAGATAATGAACATGACTGTAAATATCAGTTTGATTTTAACAAAGCGATTTTAACAGTTAAAACCCAGCAAAAAGGCTGTGAGCGTTTCACTGGCGTATATCGTCTTTATGATTAATCCACTCAAATTTTATAGAATAAAAAAGCACAGAAAATTCTGTGCTTTTTTCAATATGGACATTAAGTTAAGCAGGATAAGCCGAAGCAATCTCATGACTAATCATGACTGCTGTAGCCGCTGATAAAGTCCAGCCTAAATGTCCATGTCCTGTATTATAAAATACCCGTTCACGTCGACCACGACGCACTATCGGCATCATATTCGGCATCATTGGACGTAAGCCTGCCCAAGGCACCACATTCTCAGTCGAAATATCAAAATTCTTGTTTGCCCAATCCACCAAGGGTTGAATCCGATCAGCACGAATATCACGGTTATAGCCATTGAACTCTGCCGTACCCGCAATTCTTAAGCGGCTCGCCCCAAGACGCGAAGTCACAATCTTGGCACTTTCATCGAGTAAACTCACCCATGGTGCATGCTGCACACTCTGCTCATCCTCCAGATTGATGGTGATGGAATAACCTTTTACTGGATACACATTCACTTTATCTCGCAGTAAATGCGCCAATTGATAACTACCAACCCCACCACACACCACGACAGCATCGGCTTCAAAATATTCGTTTGCTTGTGCTTCGGCATTCATATTTTCCGTACTGGCTTTACAGACGACGGTCACGCCTTTTTCATGATGCTGTACATCAGTCACTTCTAAGCCAAAACGATATTTCACCCCATATTTTTCAGTGACTTTGGCAAGTCCAATTGTGAATTTATGAATATCACCTGTAGCATCACCTGGACAATAAAAACCACCAAAGTAGTCTCCTGTCAGACTTGGCTCAATCTGTTTGATTTCTTCTGATGTAACCGCATGACGTTCTAAACCACCTGTACGCAGCAACTCATTCACTCGTGTTGCTACTTCATAATCGGCCTGATTATGGTAAAAATGCAAAATCCCGCGTTTTTCCAAATCAAACTGAATCTGCTCTTGCTCAGCAATATCAAAAAGACGTTTACGCGCCATCAGTGCCAATTTCACCGTATCGCGGGTATTTGCCTCATAATGCTTAATATTGCCTAAGAACTCAACCAACCATGCATATTTGTGTACATCAAATGAAGGATTCAAGAGTAGTGGAGCATCTTTGCGTGTCATCCATTTAATGCCTTTTAACACTGTCGATTTTTGGTTCCATACTTCCGCATTACATGCTGAGAGCTGACCACCATTGGCAAAAGAGGTTTCCATTGCAGGATAAAGATGTTTATCAATCACGGTCACATCATAGCCCAATTGAGAAAGTTCATAGGCTGAGGTTACCCCAGTGATTCCAGAGCCAATAACAATAATGTGTGGCATAAAGCACTCCTTCGAAATGCATGCATTCCTTGTGTTATGCCCCATCTGTCATTGGTACCTGAGAGCTTCGGTCATATTGAATATATAACCATCCCCTTCGGTGAGTGCCCTTTTTATCTTTATGCACTTCTCTCCAGATTTTGAAATTATTACAGTCCTTCTGCCTGAGAGTTTCCGGGGTCGTTGCTCCTTCGGCGAGCACATACTGTGCTTCTCTCCTGCAATAATTGCTTCTTATAATATGAGCAATATATATACCATTTGCGAGTACAAAATACACAAATTTCATGCAGTATTATGCTAAAGCCGCATAATTTCATTTATTTCAATTTAAATTCATATATTTATAGAACTATTATGATGTTGAAATTTTAATGTAGTGGCGATGAAAAATTATGTCAAAGTATAAAAAAAGCCCCTTTCGGGGCCAATGTATCTTAACGGTGCGTATGTACCGACATCACAATACCCATGCCAGCCAGCAGTGCAATCACCGCGGTACCTCCATAACTCATTAAAGGCAATGGATCACCTGTGACAGGTAAAATCCCACTGATCATGCCTGAGTTTAGAAAAACGAAGAAAAAGAAGGTTAAACCAATCGCACTGGCCAACAGACGACCATAGTTATGGAATGAATTCAGACCAATCATCATACAGCGGAAAATAATTGCGGCATAAAGTGCAAATAGGAACATGACTCCTAAGAATCCGAATTCTTCCGAGTAGGTCGATAAAATGAAGTCGGTATGATGTTCAGGCAAATATCCTAAATGTGATTGAGTTCCTTCCAGATAGCCCTTGCCCATCAATCCACCAGAACCAATTGCAATTTTGGACTGAATAATATTCCAGCCTGCACCGAGCGCGTCAGATTCAGGGTCAAATAACGTCAACACCCGTTTCTTTTGATACGTCTGTAGTACATACATCCACAGCACAGGCGCGGCAACCGCTAATGCAGCAAATGCTCCCAAAATCAGGCGCCATGACATACCACTTAAAAACAGCACAAAAATCCCTGGAATAATCAAACCAATGGATAAATCGGGCTGCAATGCCACCAATACAAACGGTACAAACATAATGACCAGTGCCCCCAAAATATGAATCAATTTGGGTGGAAATGGCTTTCTAGCAAAATACCACGCCATCATGAGTGGCATAGCAAACTTCATGAATTCACTCGGTTGCACACTGCCAATGCCGGGCACCGTCAACCAACGTTTTGCCCCTAAGCGTGTATCACCTATCACCAATACCAGAACCAATAGCACAATCGAAATCAAATAGAAATATGGACTGGTGGCTTGATAAACCTTGGGTGGAATCTGCGCACAGATAAACAACAGAATAAAGCCCACCCCAAAACTGGTTGCTTGACGTAGCACCATACTCATATCTTCAGCCGTGGCGCTATAAACCGCCATCAGACCAATAATCGAGTTAATGATCAACAGTCCTAATAACCAAGGATCTAAACGCAAACGGTGCCATTTGGAGGAATCGTCCTTAATACTTCGACCATCACGCAGGGATTGGCGTAAGAAACGATACTGTTGAGAAGGTATCATCTTGAGAGGCAATACAGCTAAAAGAGCAGAGTATAAATTTAAAGTGCAGCAGAGTGAATGCTTAATTCCATGTTCAGCGCATTTATTTCGTAAACGCACTCTACTGGGGTATTAAAACCCAAACATTATGCTTGTGAACGGGTAATTAAACGCGCCAACTGCAAATCATCGGGATAGGTAATTTTGATATTATCCGAACGCCCTTGCACCACATTGACTGGATGCCCTGCATATTCAAGTGCACTGGCTTCATCGGTAATCACTTGGCGGTTTTGTAGAGCCTGCTCAATCGCCTGCTTTAAAACCCCCAATTTCGCCATCTGCGGCGTTTGTGCTTGCCACAAAGACTCACGGCTAACCGTATTACTGATTAAATCTTGCGTTTGTACCAGCTTTAAGGTGTCTCGCACAGGAATCGCAAGAATGGCCGCTTGATCAGTTTCAACTGCTTTATTGACCAATGCGTGCAAGGCATCTAAGGTGACACATGGACGTGCAGCATCATGCACCAATACCCAATCATTTGCATCTGCAATTTGTGTAAGATGATTCAAAGCATTCAGTACAGAGTCAACGCGCTCTTTACCACCAGCACAAAAATGGGCTTTTTCTGCGGCAGCTAAGGCTAAAGTTGAAATCACATCATCATCTGGTGCTATAGCAAGTACGTAACCTGCTAAAGCCAGACCGTTTAATCGCTCCACCGTATGTTCAAGCACGGTTTTATGATCAAGCAATTGATATTGTTTTAATTCAGACTGAGAAAAACGACGTCCAGAACCAGCAGCAGGAATCACCACCCAAAGCTTATTGTGCATTGACTGGCTCTGGTGGGATGGGATTGTCGTCTTCATTTGTACGTAAATCTGTTTTGGCGTTTGGATCAATATAAATCGGTTTGTATTGCGTACTGATGGTGCTCATTTGCACAAAGGTTTCACGCGGTTTGATTAAACCCAAATCTAAACGTGCATGTTCTTCTATGGCTTCAACACCATTTTTTAAATCATAAACTTCTGCGGCTAAAACACGATTACGTTCTTTTAGCTCATCATTGATTTCTGTTTGTTGTTGGATTTTTTGGGTCAGTTGCTGATGATCGTGATAACCACCTTCACCAAACCAGAATAAATACTGAAACCCTGCGATCAGTACGATCACAAGGCCCAATAGTAATTTACTCGCAACGGAGTCAAATACATTTAACATAGATAGCATTCAATCGCTTAGTTCAAACCTTTGAACTCAGCTTTACCGCGATAGATCGCGTTAGTCAACTCTTCAATACGAAGCAATTGGTTATATTTTGCAACACGGTCAGAACGGCAAAGTGAACCCGTCTTGATTTGACCAGCCGCTGTACCTACTGCAAGATCCGCAATGGTAGAATCTTCAGTTTCACCAGAACGGTGAGAGATGACAGTTGAGTAACCATTTGCTTTAGCAAGGTAGATTGCATCTAAAGTTTCAGTCAAAGTACCAATTTGGTTGTACTTAATCAGAATAGAGTTACCTACTTTCTGGTCAATACCACGTTGTAAAATCTTAGGATTCGTTACGAATAAATCGTCACCAACCAATTGGATTTTGTCACCAAGGATTGAAGTCAAGTAAGACCAACCTTCCCAGTCAGACTCATCCAAACCATCTTCAATAGAGATAATTGGATATTGGTTTACAAGACCTGCCAAATAGTCAGAGAACTGGTTGCTTGTAAATGCTTTATTGCCTTCACCTGCAAGGATATATTGACCATTTTTGTAGAATTCTGAAGATGCACAGTCAAGCGCAAGCATAATATCAGAACCAGCTTTGTAACCAGTTTGACCAATGGCTTCAAGAATAACCGTAATTGCTTCTTCGTTTGAACGCAAGTTCGGTGCAAAACCACCTTCATCACCTACAGCAGTGTTTAAACCTTTTTTGTTTAAAACTGATTTTAGAGAATGGAAGATTTCAGCGCCCGCACGTAATGCTTCAGCGAATGAAGTGAAGCCAACTGGCTCAATCATGAACTCTTGGATATCAACGTTGTTGTCTGCGTGTGAACCACCATTGATGATGTTCATCATTGGTACAGGCATGCTCAAAGTTGTTTGACCACGTAAATCTGCGATGTATTGGAAAAGAGGAATTTTCTTTTCAGTCGCAGCAGCACGTGCAGCAGCCAAAGAAACAGCTAGAGTTGCGTTAGCACCTAGTTTTTCTTTGTTTTCAGTACCATCAAGCGCGATCATCGTGCTATCGATGTCTTTTTGCTCAAATACTGATTTACCCACTAAAGCGTCACGGATTAAAGTGTTTACGTTGTTAACCGCATTTTTAACACCTTTACCCAAATAGCGCGCTTTGTCGCCATCACGAAGTTCTAAAGCTTCACGAGAACCAGTTGAAGCACCAGAAGGTGCACATGCACGACCTACAACACCAGATTCTAGGATAACGTCTGCTTCGATGGTTGGGTTACCACGAGAGTCCAAAATTTCACGTGCACGAATGTCAACGATTTGGCTCATGAATAATTCCTCAGTTGATTAATAACGAGATGCCTTAGAAAGCATCAATGAGTATCTAATTTTGCGAAACCTTTTACCAAGGTATCTAATTCTTTTAGCTGCGCTAAGAACGGCTCAAGCTGCGACATGCGCAAAGCACAAGGACCGTCACATTTGGCTTTTTCAGGATCTGGATGTGCTTCCAAGAACAAACCTGCTAAACCCGTTGCCATACCTGCACGCGCTAATGTCGTGATTTGCGCACGGCGACCGCCCGCAGAGTCTGTACGACCACCAGGGGTTTGAAGTGCATGGGTCACATCAAAGAACACAGGAACATTCATTTCTTTCATAATGTCGAAGCCCAACATGTCTACAACAAGGTTGTTGTAGCCAAATGCAGAACCACGTTCACAGAGAATGAGTTTGTCATTTCCAGCTTCTAGGCACTTATGCAAAATATGACGCATTTCATGCGGTGCAAGGAATTGTGCTTTTTTAATGTTGATAATGGCATCGGTTTTCGCCATTGCTTCAACCAAGTCAGTTTGACGGCTTAAAAAAGCAGGTAACTGAATGATATCAGCCACTTCAGCCACTGGAGCCGCTTGATACGGCTCGTGTACATCGGTAATGATTGGCACATTAAAGTGCTTTTTAATGTCAGCCAACCATTCAATTCCTTTTTCCAAACCAGGACCACGGAATGAATTTAAGCTCGAACGATTCGCTTTATCGAAACTTGCTTTAAACACATAAGGGATGTCTAAGCGCTTGCAAATATCAACATAGGTTTCTGCAATTTCAAAAGCTAAATCTTTTGACTCTAATACGTTCATGCCGCCGAATAGTACAAATGGCAAGTGGTTTGCCATTTGTATATCGCCTAAACGTACAATTTCTTGTGGTTTTAATTGTGACATTTAAACTTTCCTAGTTTAGTCCTAGACATACTTTATTTAAGCTTTTTGATGTTTTGCTTTCGCTGCACCAATGAAACCTGCAAATAATGGATGTCCATCACGTGGAGAACTGGTAAATTCTGGGTGGAATTGTACAGCAATAAACCAAGGATGTTGAGGAATTTCAACAGTTTCAACTAAATGTTGCACTGGAGAGTAACCTGAAACCTTCATACCCGCAGCTTCAATTGCAGGAATGAAACGGTTGTTCATTTCGTAACGGTGACGGTGACGCTCGATAATTTCAGCCTTACCATACACTTCACGTGTTTTTGTGCCTTCAACCAATTCAGATTTCTGTGCACCTAAACGCATCGTACCGCCAAGGTCAGACTCTAGGCTACGCTGTTGAACTTCACCACGCTCATCTAACCATTCTGTAATCAAACCAATTAATGGTGATTTAGTTGAACGGTTGAATTCTGTAGAAGTCGCATCTGCAATACCCGCAACGTTACGTGCAAATTCAATTACAGCCAACTGCATGCCTAAACAAATACCAAGGAATGGTACATTGTTTTCACGCGCATACTGAATCGCTTTCATTTTGCCTTCAGTACCACGCTCTCCAAAACCACCTGGTACAAGAATCGCATCAGCATCTTTCAATGCAGTTGCTACATCTTGGCTTTCAAGATCTTCAGCATTTACATAATCAATTTGAACTTTAACGCGATTTTGAATACCTGCATGTAACAATGCTTCGTTTACAGATTTATAAGCATCTGGAAGTTCAACATATTTACCCACCATCGCAACACGAACCGTGTATTCAGGATTTAACAATGCTTCTACCACATTGTCCCAATCTGAAAGATCCGCTTCTGGCAAATCATTGAAGCCAAAACGTTCGCAGATTAAATCGTCAACGTCTTGTTCATAGAATGTGCGAGGAATTTGATAAATCGTTTTCGCATCTTTACATACCACAACCGCACGTGCTTCTACGTTGGTAAACAAAGCGATTTTACGTGTAGTGTCTGCATCAACGTCGTATTCAGTACGGCAGATTAAGATATCTGGTTGAATACCAATTGAAAGCAACTCTTTTACAGAGTGTTGTGTTGGTTTGGTTTTTAACTCAGCCGCAGACTTGATATAAGGCAACAACGTCAAATGCATAAGCATGGTACGTTTATGACCTAATTCAACCATAAGCTGACGTACAGATTCCATGAATGGGAGAGATTCAATGTCACCTACTGTTCCACCGATTTCTACGATGGCAACGTCATAACCTTCGCCTGCGCGAAGTACACGTTCTTTAATATTATCTGTAATGTGGGGAATTACTTGAACAGTACCACCTAGGTAATCACCACGACGTTCTTTATTAAGTACGTCTTGATAAACACGGCCAGAAGTAAAGTTATTGAGCTTGGTCATTTTTGCACGACGCAAGAAACGTTCGTAATAACCCAAATCCAAGTCAGTCTCAGCACCATCTTCTGTGACAAAAACTTCACCGTGCTGGAATGGGCTCATCGTCCCTGGATCGACATTAATGTATGGATCCATTTTGACCATGGTGACTTTTAAACCACGGGCTTCTAAAAGTGCAGCAACTGAAGCAGCTGAAATACCTTTACCTAGTGATGAAACTACACCACCAGTAACGAAAATAAAATGGGTCATTAAGTTTCTCGTACAATGGAGCCTAAATCGGCCTACAATGTTGTGCGATTTTACTTTACTCTGCACCTAGAAAGCAAAGTCAATTAGCAGCAATTCATAGATCAATAAACAATTGGCTATTCTATCAGCATTTCCGATAAAAATTTAGTAGGGAATCTCAGGATTTTTCATCTGTAATTTTACTGCTATACTACGTGCACTCTATTTATGCTTTATTTTGTGCAATTATGAATAAGAAATTTTTAATTTGTGGCGCCCTTGCAATGGGTTTACTACTTACGGCATGTGTGAAAAAAGAAGAGCCGAAGGATGAACAAACTGACACTGCTCAAGCTGCATCAGAACCGACTGAACAAGTCCAGTTCCAACCATTAGAAGCATCGCAACCAGAAGCTGAAGTTGTGATTCCTGCTCAAGTTGAAGTAGAGCGTCAAGAAACACCAAATACGACAACTGAAATTCGTCGTGAAGAAACGCCTAAACCAGCAGCAACTCAAGCCACTTCAACTCAAGCCACTTCAACTCAAGTGACTGAAGCGCCTAAAGCGGAAGTAAAACCAGCTCAAGTAGCTCCACAAACAAAACCAAATACAGCGACTCAGTCTGAAGATGATGCTGTTGCCGCTGCAATTGCTGCTGCTACACCTGCTTTAGACAACAAATAATTTAAAGCTTATTTGAAAAAACCAGTTCAATTGAACTGGTTTTTTCATGTGGATATGAAAACTACAACATCTTAATCTGCATGTAATTTCAGATAATCTGCCATTAGTTTTGCTGCCCAAGAGCGGGTCTGTGTAAAACCTTCATAAAAACCACAATGACTACCCTTTTTAGTGGTCACGACAATCACATTGTCCATGCGCTGAATCAGTGATTTGTACGGCTCAAAATTTTTGATGTGACACACGGGATCATCTTCCGAATTTAAAACCATCAATGGAATTTTGACATTTTCAAATACGTGAATTGGGTTAATTGCTTGGGTATAGCTGACATAATCCTTAAAGCCCGCCATTTCAAAATAACTTTTTTCAAATTCAGCAAGTGTTTTAACCGCGAGCACCTTTGGTAGCGATGCCACTGGCTGCCACGTTTGCACATAAGGGTGAATAAAAGTCTTAAACAACTTTTTGGTCATGACCTTACTATAAAACGGATGGATGTTATCAAAGCCAAGTTCGGTGTTATAGCCTGGACATAAGGCAAAAGCCGCTTTAAAAGGCGTATCGAATCCTTGCTCACCCAAATAGCGAACCAATAAGCCCGTACCCGCAGATGAACCCACCGCATATAAGCACGAGTCTGGAAATTGTTGCTGGATATATGCCACTTGTTCTTGTAAGTCTGAGGTTGGACCAAACAAACTCATTTTTGGTACAGGTAGCGGCAAATCCGCATGACCACGGCGTAAACATAAAGCAATGCGCCAACCTGTATGTTGATGTAAATCTCGCACTAACTCGCGCATACTGGCCAAATTTCCTGTGATGGTATGTAATACCAGAATGGTTGGCGTTTCTACGGGTAAATCTAAACCATACCAAGCGACCGCCGCAACCCCACCATCTTGCATGGTCAGTTGATCAATACGATTATATTCAAGCTGAATTCGACGCTTTTTCACCACATCAAAATACAGCAAATGCGCATGGGTATTCGACAACCACGGCGTCGGACGATATTTTTGCTGGAGTTGCGGCAACTTTTCCAATACAGCGCTACTGCTCCCTTGCGGGTCAAAGTACATTTTCGGCTGTTCAGCACCCGAAAGCGTATCTACCCACGCTGAACCAATCTCTTTGATTTTTTTTAAAGCGGATATGCTCATATTCATATATGACCTCTGACTATGAGTGAAAAGATTGCCATACCAATGCAGCGATTTGTTGCCCCCAAATGGCATAAATCTCTTTGCTTGGGTGAAAACCATCGCTTGCCATAGGCAAATTCATGGCTTGAAAAGTCTTGATATCGAATTGCAGGAACTCAAACTGTGCTTGGGGCGCTAACCAATGCTGTAACTGTTGATTCATCTGCGTGGCATATTGCCCAAACAACCATGCTAAAGGATGAGGCAATGCTTCAAAATATTGCATAGGTGGCACACCCGAGACAATAATCAGTCGAGGATGAAACCGATTTTGGATATCCTGAAACAATATTTGCTGCTGTTTCAGCCATTTTTTAGCAGACATGAGTTTGGTGACATCATTGACGCCAATCGAAGTCACGACTACATCATACTGTTGCGGTGCCAAAAGCTGCGTTGCTGCAATGACCTGTTGCGTGGTATCTCCAGTTTTCGCATGCAATTTCCAGCGCACCTGATATTCATCTTGTAAACACGACAAAATCGAACCCGAAAGTGCCTCTTGCTGTGATTCAACACCCACACCTGCTGCCGCCGAATCCCCTAAAATCAGCAAGGATAACGGTTGTCCTTGCCCGCAAATTCCAGCCCGATCACCACTGGCTTCTGCAAGGCGCGGTGTATTCTTGCGTACCTTGAGACCTTGCAAGACCACCACAGGTAACAATGCCAAGGTTGAAAGTTTTAACCACATTTTCATAACCTCTGATGATCGCGTGATTACGGGATAAACTTAGCCATGTTGAAAATGTTTGATCCGCTGCCCCATATGTGCAGCCAAAGCTTCCAAACCACTTTTCGGGCGAATCATCACTTCAAAATCGACAATTTGACCTTGCTCATTGAATTGAATCATATCAATGCCTTTCAGCATTTTATCATCGACATTGGCAGAAAACTCGAGTACCGCAGATTGTGCATTATCCGTCAAAAATTCACGATGATAAGTAAAGTTCTCAAAGACCTGAATCACATTGGTTAATATAAAGGTCACAACTGCTTTACCTTCATAAGGATGAAAGGCAACGGGAGATCGAAATACGACATCATCCGCTAAAATTTCATTTAACAAGCTCATGTCACGAGTCGCTAACATCTGATGCCATTGTTGTAATGCGTCTTGGGTTTGTTTTAATTCCATTGTTTTATTCTCTATCCAATCACTATCCAAATAAAAAAGAGGACCCGAAGGTCCTCCTGACTTTAGATGACAGCTGCTAATTCAGCACCTTGACGAATCGCACGTTTTGCATCCAACTCACCTGCTTCTTTTGCACCACCAATTAAGTGTACCGCTTTACCATCTGCTTTGAGTTGATCAAACATGGCTGTAAACGGCTCTTGTCCTGCACACACCACCACGTTATCCACTTCCAATAGCATTGGTTTTTCGTTCACAATGATATGTAACCCTTGGTCATCAACCTTTTCATAGCTTGCGCCCGCAATCATTTGCACATCACGGTTTTTCAAGCCTGCACGGTGAATCCAGCCTGTAGTTTTCCCTAAACCCGCACCCACAGTAGTCGGTTTACGTTGTAACAAAAAGATTTCACGTTCAGAAGCTTCAACTTCTGGCTGTTTTAAACCACCCACATTGCTATAGTCGGTATCAATACCCCACTCATCGTAGAATTTTTGCGGGTTTAAGCTACCACTTTCGCCTTCATGACTTAAGTACTCAGACGTATCGAAACCAATACCACCTGCACCAATCACTGCAACACGCTTACCCACAGGCTTACGCTCTTTTAAAACTTCGATGTAGCTCAACACTTTTGGATGATCGACACCTTCAAAGCTTAATTCACGTGGGGTTACACCTGTTGCAACCACGATGTCATCAAAGTTGGCTTGGCTGAGTTCTTCATAAGTTGCCTTATGGTTCAATTGCAACTTGATCTTCGGTTGTAACAATTCAATCTTACGCTTGAAATAACGTAAAGTTTCATAGAATTCTTCTTTACCCGGTACAGTTTTCGCAATATTGAACTGACCACCAATTTGGTTCGCTGCTTCAAAGATCGTCACGTTGTGACCACGCTCTGCTGCATACGTTGCAAAACTTAAACCTGCTGGACCCGCACCAATTACCGCAATATTTTTCGGTTGACCTACTTCTTTGAAGATTAATTCGGTTTCATAACATGCACGTGGATTGACTAAGCAAGTTGCAATCTTCATCGAGAAGATGTGATCTAGACATGCTTGGTTACAACCGATACAGGTGTTGATTTCATCGCTACGCCCTTGTTCTGCTTTCAGTACGAACTCAGGATCTGCCAGCATTGGACGCGCCATAGACACGATATCCGCATCACCAGATGCCAATACATGCTCAGCCATTTCAGGTGTGTTAATACGGTTAGACGTAACCAAAGGCACTTTAACGCTACCTTTTAACTTTTTGGTCACCCATGTAAATGCGGCACGCGGTACTTTGGTTGCAATGGTCGGAATACGCGCTTCATGCCAACCAATACCTGTGTTGATGATGGTTGCGCCCGCTTTCTCGATTTCTTTGGCTAAGTGAATCACTTCATCTAGGTTAGAACCTCCTTCGACCAAGTCCAGCATAGACAGACGATAAATGATGATGAAGTTTTCACCCACGGCTTCACGGGTACGTCTTACAATTTCAAGTGGAAAACGAATACGCTTTTCATAGCTACCCCCCCATTCATCATCACGATGGTTGGTACGTGCAGCAATAAATTCATTAATTAAGTAACCTTCCGAACCCATGATTTCTACGCCATCGTAGCCCGCATATTGCGCAAGCTTGGCACAGTTCACGAAATCATCAATGGTTTGCTGAACTTCAGCAGAGCTTAATTCTTTAGGGCGACTTGGGTTAATCGGGGCTTGAATTGCAGACGGTGCCACAATGTCTTTTTGATATGAGTAGCGACCTGTATGCAAAATTTGCAAAGCAATTTTACCACCAGCGTCATGTACCGCCTGAGTAATCACTTTATGGTGTTCAGCTTCTTCACGAGTATCGAGCTTAGAACCACCTTTAAAGGTTAAACCATGATCATTCGGTGAAATACCACCTGTCACAATCAGTCCCACACCACCTTTGGCACGTTCAGCATAAAAAGCTGCCATACGGTCGTAACCACCTGGTGCTTCTTCAAGACCAACGTGCATAGAACCCATCAAAACACGGTTTTTAAGCGTGGTAAATCCCAAATCTAATGGGGCAAGTAAATGTGGAAAATTGGACATGAGACCTCCATGGCTTGCAATGTGCTGGCTAAATTTGCTTTTATGCAACTTGTTGCACTAATTTATAATCTAATTTTGAAATCTATGCAACATGTTGCATAATGCTTTTAACTTAAATCTGTTGAAAACCATTATGTCCTTAGCGCATGTTCTTCTGACCAGTCTGATTGAAAAACCAAGTACAGGGATTGAGCTGGCACGACGCTTTGACCGTTCGATGGGCTTCTTCTGGAATGCCACGCATCAACAAATTTATCGTGAACTCAGTGCGATGCAGCAAAAAGGCTGGATTTCAACCATTGAAGATGAAAGTGCGACCAGTCGCAAAAAAACCTATCAAGTCGAACAAATGGGGCGTACCGAACTGGCTGACTGGATGGTCAAACAAAGCCCACCTGCGCAACTGCGTGAAGAACTGATGGTGCGCTTAAGAGCTGAAGCACAAATTGGTGAAGCCACCGTGTTGCCTGAATTAGAACGACACCTTGTCTTACATCAGGAAAAACTGAAAACCTACCAACTCATTTTCAATAAAGATTTCTCTTCATCAGAAACTGAAAATCGGACTTTATATATTCATAAAATGATTTTACAGTTAGGTATCAACCTAGAAGTTGGCTGGATTCAATGGCTTGAAGCCATGATTGCAGGTTTAAAAAATTTCGATTCACACAAATAAGAGAAAATAAATATGCCTTACTACCGCATGCCTGATCAGGAACAATTGTATGTTCGTGAATTTGGTCAGGGTAAACCTGTATTAGTGTTATCGGGTTTAGGCATGCAAAGTTGGCAATGGATGCCTTTTTTAATTCAGAACAGTAAACATTATAAGTTTATTATTCCTGACTGGCGTGGTTTTGGTCGTTCAAAGCACTGCCGCATACCTGAAATAGATGCCATTTCCAGTCATTGGCGTGATTTAGAGGCTTTAATCCAACAATTAAAGTATCCTGAATTCGCAGTGATTGCATTTTCCATGGGCGCGACCACGGCCATGCATGGTATGAAGTATGGCAATCTGAAACAGTACCTCAATCGTTATTTACATATCGATCAAGCACCTAAAATTGGCGTAGATTCGCAATGGCCTTATGGGCTACTGAGTCAGCAGCATTTGGACTTTAAAAAGCTGTTGGCTGAAATTTCCTTGTTCTTTTCGGCCTTACCGCCTGTCCAAAAACTTGAAGATTTAGAACCTGCTTCACGTCAGGAATTTATTAAGATTTGGAGTAAATTCATCCTATTACAGAACAATCATACTTTTAGTCCTGTACTTTGGAACACGGCTTTAAAATACGACAAATTACAAAAGCACTTGTTGCCCCTGCATCGACTGGACTATCTGGCGTGGTATATCAACAACTACTTGTATCATGATGAAGATTATCGTGAAGCGATTGCAGAACTGAGCTGTCCAACCACCTTTTTTATTGGTGAAAAGTCGACGCTGTATCCATCTCAAGGGCAAAAAATTATTGCCAACAGCGTCAAAAATGCCAAACAAGTGGTTTTTGAGCGTTCAGGTCATGCCATTTTGATTAATGAACCGTTCAAATTTAAGCGAGAAATCTCCCGCTTTCTTTCCAGTTACTATTAAAAACCAGACCCTCAGGGTATTAAAGCACCGCCCGATCATATTTAATCGCTTCAAGGTCATAGACCTGATAAATACAGTCAAACAAGGAGCGAATATCTTCACTTTCATCCATACTTCGGATGGCAAGAAAGATCGGGCTGACTGCGGCATCATCCAATACTGGAATATAGTTCAAGTGCGGAAACTGAATGCTACACGCACTTTCAGGCACAATACAGATTCCCTCGCCCGCGGCAACTAAGCCCAGTGCCAACTGAATTTCCCGCACTTCACGCAAGCTTCTAGGCTCTAAACCATATTCAGAAAATAAGCCGCGAACCTGCGTCGAGAAATTCGGTTTCGGGTGGCTAGGATAGAGAAACAAATTTTCTTCCACCAGATCTGCAAGGTATATGCCTTGTTTTTGTGATGCCAAGGGATGACTGCTATGTGCTGCTACCATCAACGGCTCTTCACGCAACAGTACGCGGCGAATTGCTGGGTCTGAAATACGTAATCGTCCAAAACCGACATCAATACGCCCTTCTTTCAGTGCCTGAATCTGGTCTTTGGTGCTCATTTCAATCAATTCGATTTTAAGCTGCGGCTGTTGCTGACGAAATAAGTACACAATTCGCGGCAATAAGCCATACAACAAAGACCCGACAAAGCCCATGGTCACTGTTCGCTCTACCATGCCCACCCGCTTGGTCATCGACTTGATTTCTTCGGCATTAGACAAAAGTTTAACCGCATGTTGATAGAAAAATTGACCTGCTGGCGTGGTCTGTAAAGGTCGACTACCCCGCTCAAACAATTGAATTCCGAGCTCGCCTTCAAGGTTTTGAATCTGCCGACTTAAAGGCGGTTGAGCAATAAAAAGTTTTTCTGCCGCCTTGGTAAAGCTTTGTTCCTCTACAACCGCTACAAAATAGCGTAGGTGTCTAAGTTCCATAAGACTTCATACCTTTTAAATATAATAAAATGCCAAAATGATCTTCGACAGGATTAGTTCATTCTTTTAAGGTATACCACATGAATTAGACAAATCAAGATAGCGAAGCCGAAAGATGTATAAATCGATTGAAACGTTGCTTGTAGAAATACCAACGATCCGCCCACACAAAATGGCGGTAGCAACGATGCAAACACAGACCTTGGTTCTGGTTAAAGTCACTACGGAAGATGGCTTTACTGGCTGGGGCGAAGCAACCACGATTGGCGGCTTAGGCTATGGCGAAGAAAGTCCTGAGAGCGTCAAAACCAATATCGAAACCTATTTTGCCCCATTACTCAAATCATTGTCAGGTTTGAATGTGGCACAAACCATACAAACAATTAAGCGCAATATCAATGGCAATCGCTTCGCGAAAAACGCGATTCAAACTGCATTGTTTGATATTCAAGCGCAACGTTTAGGCTTACCCATCAGTGAAGTACTGGGTGGTCGTTTAAGACATAGTGTCCCTGTACTTTGGGTCTTGGCTTCTGGCGATACCGAAAAAGACATTGCTGAAGCTCAGCAGATGATTGCCAGTAAACGACACAACACTTTTAAACTCAAAATTGGTTCTCGTCGCGTCGAAGAAGATGTGGAACATGTGTTAGCCATCAAACAAGCCTTAGGCTCAGATGTTTCTATTCGCGTCGATGTGAACCGTGCTTGGTCAGAACTTGAAGCGGTTAAAGGCATTCAGCAGTTACAAGATGGTGGTGTCGATCTGATTGAACAACCGTGTGCCATCGACAACATTGATGCCATGCAACGTCTTACCCGCCGTTTTGATATTGCCATCATGGCAGACGAATCGCTGATGGGTCCAGACAGTGCCTATCGCTTGGCGAAACGCAATGGCGCTTCGGTCTTTGCCGTGAAAATCGCGCAGTCAGGCGGTTTGGTTGAAGCCAGCGAAGTCGGGAAAATTGCCAAGCTGGCAGGAATTGATCTGTATGGCGGCACCATGCTTGAAGGTCCGATTGGCACCATGGCATCGGCACAGGTTTTTTCGACCTTTCACAATTTAGCATACGGCACCGAGCTGTTTGGCCCGCTGTTGCTCACAGAAGAAATCTTGAAAAAGCCGCTGCAATATCAAAATTTCGAGCTGATGTTGCCGACCACAGCTGGACTGGGTATTGAAATTGACGAAGACAAAATTGACGGAATGCGTCGCCAGTAATTGAAGGAATTCGACATGCTTTATCACGTACGAATGGATGTAAACCTGCCGCTGGATATGCCAGCTGAACAGGCCAATAAGATTAAAGCAGTTGAAAAAGCGTATTCGCAAGAACTGCAACAGCAAGGCAAATGGCGCCACATTTGGCGGATTACAGGTCAATACTCCAACATCAGTATTTTTGATGTCGAGAGCAATGAAGAGCTGCACAACCTGCTGCAAGGTTTACCGCTTTATCCCTACATGAATATTGAAGTGATGCCACTGAACCGACATCCCTCTTCTATTCGTGAGGATGACCGTTAAGTAAAAAGGATAATGGGAAGTCCGCTTCCTGAATTGTAAAAATTAATTGTAAAAAACGCCTGTATTCACAAGGAATGTGGCCCGCCAAGTGTATTGAAGTAATCAAGCATGCGCTAGCCACTCAAAGCATACTTAAGGAGCTATAGTATGAACCGTCAACAAATTGATGCCCTCGTAAAAGAAATGAACGTCGACACAGCAACTGGTCCTGTCGATGCACGTGTACAACAAATTGTTGTGCGCTTAGTGGGCGATCTATTCCAAGCGATTGAAGACCTCGACATCAGCCAGTCTGAACTTTGGAAAGGTCTGGAATATTTTACCGATGCAGGTCAAGCCAACGAATTAGGTTTGCTGGCAGCAGGTTTAGGCTTAGAACATTATTTAGACCTTCGTGCCGATGAAGCCGATGCCAAAGCAGGCATTACCGGCGGCACACCGCGTACCATTGAAGGTCCACTGTATGTTGCTGGTGCACCTGAATCTACAGGTTTTGCCCGTATGGACGATGGTTCTGAAACTGACAAAATTCCGACCTTGTTTATTGAAGGCACAGTAACAGATACCGATGGCAACATTATTGAAGGTGCCAAAGTTGAAGTGTGGCATGCCAACAGCTTGGGCAACTACTCATTCTTCGACAAATCACAATCTGAGTTTAACTTACGCCGCAGTATTTTGACGGATACTGATGGTCATTATGTGGCTCAAACTACGATGCCTGTAGGCTACGGTTGCCCACCAGACGGCACGACTCAAGCGGTATTGAATAAGCTTGGTCGCCATGGCAACCGCCCTTCACACGTACATTACTTTGTCTCTGCTCCTGGTTATCGCAAGCTAACCACTCAATTCAACATTGAAGGTGACAAATACCTTTGGGATGACTTTGCCTTTGCAACCCGTGATGGTTTAGTCGCAACTGCGGTTGATGTTACGGACGAAGCTGAAATTGCTCGTCGTGGTCTGAATCACCCATTCAAACACATCACCTTCAATATTGAACTGGTTAAAGATCAGCAAGGTGCGCCTTCAACCGAAGTTGACCGTCGTCGCGCTAGCGCTTAACCCACATTTTAGGAGCCGAAATGACATTTGAATAATATGTCATTTCGGAGAGTTCCCCACATTTGGAACCTCGGAGAACGGACATGCCTCGTATTCCTGTAATTAACACCAGCCATCTTGACCGTATTGATGAATTGCTTGTCGATGACTTTGAAACGGGTGAATTTAAACTGCATCGCTCAGTGTTTACTGATCAAGCCCTGTTTGACCTTGAAATGAAATACATCTTTGAAGGCAACTGGGTGTATTTGGCACATGAAAGCCAAATTCCAAATAACAATGATTTCTACACCACTTATATGGGACGCCAACCGATCATCATCGCGCGTAACCGTAATGGTGAATTGAATGCAATGATCAATGCCTGTTCACATCGCGGTGCGCAGCTTTGCCGTCATAAACGTGGTAACAAGGCAACGTACACTTGCCCATTCCACGGCTGGACGTTTAATAACTCAGGTAAATTGCTGAAAGTGAAAGATCCAAGCGATGCAGGCTATTCAGATTGCTTCAACCAAGAAGGTTCGCATGATCTGAAAAAAGTCGCGCGCTTTGAAAACTACAAAGGCTTCTTGTTTGGTAGCTTGAATCCAGATGTTCCTTCACTTGAAGAATTTTTAGGTGAAACCACCAAAATCATCGACATGATTGTGGATCAGTCTGAACAAGGTCTGGAAGTGTTACGTGGTGCATCAACCTACACTTACGAAGGCAACTGGAAACTGACTGCTGAAAATGGTGCCGATGGTTACCATGTCTCTGCGGTGCACTGGAACTATGCTGCGACAACCCAGCAACGTAAAGAGAAAGAAGCGGGTGATAACATTCGTGCTATGAGCGCAGGCTCTTGGGGCAAACAAGGCGGTGGTTCATACGGCTTTGACAATGGTCACATGTTGCTTTGGACACAATGGGCAAACCCAGAAGACCGTCCGAACTTCCCTAAAGCAGAAGAATATACTGAAAAATTCGGTGCACCAATGTCGAAATGGATGATCGAACGCTCACGTAATCTTTGCTTATATCCAAATGTATATTTGATGGATCAATTCGGTTCACAAATCCGTGTTTTACGCCCATTAGCGGTCAATAAAACCGAAGTCACGATTTACTGTATCGCCCCGAAAGGCGAAGCACCTGAAGCTCGTACCCGTCGTATTCGCCAATATGAAGATTTCTTTAACGCTTCAGGCATGGCAACACCAGACGATCTTGAAGAGTTCCGTGCTTGTCAGGCTGGTTATGCAGGCATAGAGCTGGAATGGAATGACATGTGCCGTGGCTCGAAACACTGGATTCAAGGTCCTGACGATGCTGCCAATGAAATTGGCTTAAAACCAAAACTCAGCGGCATTAAAACAGAAGATGAAGGTTTGTACCTTGCGCAGCATCAATATTGGCTAGAAACCATGAAACATGCCATTGCCTCAGAAAAAGCACTCGTGAATGAACAAGGAGAGATCGCATGAATGCCACAACAAATTTAGAGCGCACCTCTCTCGAACAAATTGCACAGTTCCTCTATCAAGAAGCACGTTTTCTAGATGATGAACAATGGGATGACTGGTTGAAATGTTATGCCCCATCTGCCTCGTTCTGGATGCCAGCGTGGGATGATGATGACCGTTTAACTGAAGACCCGCAGTCTGAAATTTCTTTAATTTATTACCCAGATCGTCAAGGGCTTGAAGACCGCGTGTTCCGCATTAAAACCGAGCGTTCTTCTGCAACCATGCCTGATACCCGTACCAGCCACAACATCAGCAATATTGAAGTAATGGCACGTGATGGCGACAAAGTGACAGTGCGTTTTAACTGGAATACCTTAAGTTTCCGTTACAAAACCAACTATAGCTATTTCGGCATGTCACGTTATGAAATCGATTTTTCAGGTGCTCAGCCACAGATTTTAAGTAAATACGTGGTCCTGAAAAATGACTATATTAATCAAGTGATTGACATACATCACCTCTGATTCAAGCGTTATCCCTTCAGTCAAATGGAATGTTGACTGAAGGTCAAGTTTCAAAGTTTTTAGTAGGATTCTAGCCATGTCAAACCACAATATTGCACTTCAATTTGAAGATGGTGTTACCCGTTTTATTAGCGTTGCTCAGGGTGAAACTTTGTCCGATGCCGCGTACCGTCAAAAAATTAATATTCCGCTAGATTGCCGTGACGGTGCTTGTGGAACGTGCCGAGCTTTCTGTGAGTCAGGAAGTTATGACATGCCTGAAGAAACCTATATTGAAGATGCCCTCACCCCTGAAGAAGCCGAGCAAGGTTATATTCTAGCTTGCCAATGCCGCCCAACATCTGATGCCGTGTTCCAAATTCAAGCTTCTTCGGATGTATGTAAAACTGAAATCCACCAGTTCCAAGGCACTTTATCACGTGTCGACAACCTATCTGACTCCACCATCACTTTTGATATTCAACTGGATGAAGGTCAACCCGATATTCATTTCCTTGCTGGGCAATACGTTAATGTTGCCATTCCAGGAACAACAGAAACACGCTCTTACTCATTTAGCTCTAAACCAGGTAATCGCTTAACAGGCTTTGTGGTACGTAACGTGCCAAATGGCAAAATGAGTGAATTCTTAAGTGCCAATGCCAAAGCAGGCGACAAAATGACTTTCACAGGTCCATTTGGCAGTTTCTATTTACGTAATGTGGTTCGTCCTGTGGTGATGCTAGCAGGTGGTACAGGTATTGCGCCATTCATGTCTATGCTGCAAGTGCTTGAAGAAAAAGGTTCTGAACAACCTGTTCGCTTGGTGTTTGGTGTGACCAATGATTTTGACTTAGTTGCCCTAGAAAAACTGGATGAGTTGGCACAGAAGCATGATTGGTTTGAGTATCGTACTGTAGTTGCCAATCCAGAGTCACAACATGAACGCAAAGGTTATGTAACAGGTCATATTGAAAATGACTGGCTGAATCATGGCGATGTCGACATCTACCTATGTGGTCCAGTACCTATGGTTGAAGCGGTTCGTGGCTGGTTAGACGCAGAAGGAGTTAAACCAAGCAACTTCCTGTTTGAAAAATTCTCTGCCAACTAATAAATAACCCAATATTTAAGTCATAGAAAAAATGATACGTGAAAACGTCATTCGCAATTGTTCGAGGCGGGACTGCTTGGCAAAAAGCATTTTCTGCGAGAAAAATATCAAATCATCAGTTTCTGATGAGTTTTGCGAATGACATTGGTTTTCCTTACTTTTCTTTTAGGAAAAGTAAGCAAAACCAAAGGTTAATCCGGTAATGGATATTGAGATGTTCGGACGCCGGCATGCCCAAATTGTATAAATTAAGAAATTCATCTTTACATTTGATGATGAGCGAGTTCAAAAATGGCGTCTAATCAAAGATTTTTAAACAAAGTAGTGATCGTGACGGGTGCTGCACAAGGCATCGGTCGTGGCGTGGCAACTCAGGTTGCTGCTGAGGGTGCGCAAGTGGTACTGGCAGATCGCTCTGACTATGTTGAAGATACCCTCATTGAAATTAAAGCCGCAGGTGGTCAGGCAGTCACCATTCAAGCAGATTTAGAAACCTATGCAGGTGCTGAATCTGTGGTTGCAAAAGCACTTGCGAGTTATGGACGTGTAGATGTATTAATAAACAATGTCGGTGGTGCCATTTGGATGAAACCTTTTCAGGAGTTTTCTGAAGAGGAAATTATCAAAGAAGTGAATCGTTCTTTATTTCCAACGCTTTGGTGCTGCCGAGCAGTTCTACCTGAAATGATTAAAAATCAGCAAGGGACCATTGTAAATGTCTCTTCTATTGCAACACGTGGCATTAACCGCGTGCCATACTCGGCCTCTAAAGGTGGCGTGAATGCACTGACGGCTTCTCTCGCCTTTGAACATGCGCAGGATGGCATTCGTGTCAATGCGATTGCGACAGGCGGCACTGAAGCACCACCTCGAAAAGTTCCGCGTAACAGCACCCCACTGACTGAAAATGAAAAAGTCTGGATGCAGCAAGTGGTCGATCAAACCATAGATCGGAGTTTCTTTAATCGCTATGGCACCATTCAAGAGCAGGTGAACGCCATCTTATTCCTTGCATCGGATGAATCTTCTTATATGACAGGTACTGTGGTGCCTGTTGGCGGTGGTGATCTGGGTTAAACCTATTTTATAAATTGCAGGATCATTGAATACATCAGCATGGAGGCAATGCAATGACAGCCCTGTTACAGACCTTAAAGCGCGACTGGTCCATTTCCGCAACAGTTGCAGGATTCTTAGCGGTACTGATTTCCTATTCAGGTCCTCTCATCATCTTCTTTCAGGCGGCACAACAAGCTCAGGTCCCCACCGACATGATGGCTTCATGGATTTGGGGAATTTCAATTGGTGCAGCACTTGCTGGAATATTTCTTTCTATCAAGTTTAAAGTTCCTGTGATTACTGCTTGGTCGGCTCCAGGAACTGCTCTTTTAGTGACTTTATTTCCACAGATTTCATTGAATGAAGCTGTGGCTGCCTACATTACCTCTGCGGTGGTCATTTTTATCATTGGGGCATCAGGTTATTTTGACAAATTGTTAAAGTGGATTCCTCAGGATATTGCCGCAGCAATGATGGCAGGCATCCTGTTTCAATTTGGACTCGGACTGTTTTTAGCGACCCATAGCATGCCGATGATTGTATTTGGCATGTTAGCGGTTTTTTTATTTGCTAAACGCTTGTGTCCACGCTATGCCATGGTCTGGGTGCTTTTTGCTGGTGTTGCTTTGAGTCTACTCTTAGGAAAGATGAATCCTATCACTATGGATTTTTCACTGGCGATTCCACATTTCATTCAACCTGAATGGACATGGAATTCCACTTTGAATCTAGCGTTACCCCTAATCTTGGTCAGCCTGACAGGACAGTTTTTACCAGGCATGGCGATTATGAAACTCAGTGGTTATGACACCCCTGCCAAGCCAATTATTACCACCACCAGTATTGCCTCTTTAGCAGTCGCCTGTTTCGGTGGCATCACCATCGTACTGGCATCTATTACCGCTGCTTTATGTATGGGTAAAGATGCGCATGAGCTTAAAGAAAAGCGTTATATCGCAGGCATTGCCAACGGCATTTTCTATATTTTAGGTGGTCTTTTTGCAGGCAGTATTGTGATGTTATTCAGTTTACTGCCGAAAGAACTGGTTGCAGCTTTGGCTGGTCTGGCTTTATTGGGTGCAATTGGCACCAATATCAGTGCTGCCATGAAAAATGAAACTCATCGCGATGCAGCCTTAATTACCTTTCTCGCCACAGCATCAGGCATGCATTTTTTAGGGCTAAGTTCTGTTTTCTGGGGCATCTGTATTGGTTTATTCGCACATGTGGTTTTAAACAAACGCTCTACTGAGCCCGCTACTTTATCCTCAACCCAATCAAGTAAAAGTTAGTCTGACCTGTATAGGGTCTAGGAAATATTATGATTGACAAAAGTAAAGCATCTCTGACCGAGGTGCTCTCCCAAATCACCGACGGCTCAACCATCATGATTGGTGGTTTTGGTACAGCAGGACAACCTGCAGAACTGATCGATGGTTTAATTCAACTCGGCATTAAAGACCTCACCATTGTCAGCAACAACGCAGGCAATGGCGATTATGGTCTTGCGAAATTACTCAAAGCCGGTGCCGTGAAAAAAGTCATCTGTTCTTTCCCGCGTCAGTCAGATTCTTGGGTTTTTGATGAACTCTATCGTACAGGCAAAATCGAACTGGAATTGGTACCTCAAGGTAATTTAGCCTGTCGTATTCAAGCTGCGGGCATGGGACTCGGTGCAGTCTTTACCCCTACAGGCTTTGGTACCTTATTGGCTGAAGGCAAAGAAACCCGACACATCGACGGTAAAGATTATGTGTTGGAATATCCGATCAAAGCCGACTTCGCTTTGATTAAAGCACAGCAAGGCGACCGTTGGGGCAATCTGGTCTATCGTAAATCTGCACGTAACTTTGGTCCAATCATGGCCATGGCAGCAGGTGTGACCATTGCTCAGGTGTCTGAAGTGGTGGAACTGGGTGAATTAGACCCAGAACACATCATCACCCCAGGCATCTTCGTTCAACATGTGGTGCAGGTACAACCTGAACCTGTTGCTGTGTAATCAGGAGACTTTCATGAGCTATCAAAAACTCAGCCGCAATCAGATTGCGGAACGTGTGGCACAAGATATTCCCGATGGTGCCTATGTGAATCTTGGGATTGGCTTACCGACCAAGATTGCCAGCTACCTGCCTAGCGACAAAGATGTGTTCCTGCATTCTGAAAATGGCTTGTTGGCTTTTGGTCCACCGCCAGCCGCAGGTGAAGAAGATCCTGAACTGATCAATGCTGGTAAAGAATATGTGACCATGTTGCAAGGCGGTGCCTTTTTCCACCATGGTGATTCCTTTGCCATGATGCGTGGCGGGCATTTAGATATCGCAGTCCTTGGTGCCTTCCAGATTGCCGCCAATGGTGATTTAGCGAATTGGCATACTGGTGCACCGGATGCCATTCCTGCAGTCGGCGGTGCCATGGATTTAGCCGTGGGTGCTAAAAAGGTGTTTATCACCACCGATCATGTCACCAAACAAGGTGAACCAAAAATTGTGGCAGAACTGACTGATCCAGCAACAGGGCTGAAATGTGTGGATCGCATTTACACAGACCTATGCGTGATTGATGTCACCGCAGACGGTTTAAAAGTGATTGAGAAAGTGGATGGCTTGAGCTTTGCAGAATTGCAGGCGATGACGGGTGCTCCATTGATTGATGCGACACAGGGATAATTAATCTCCCCTAACCCCTCTTTAAAAAAGAGGGGTAACTCCTCCCTTTTTAAAGGGAGGTTGGGAGGGATTAAAGAAATGAAAGAATACTCCCAGAGAAAGTCCAACAGCTCGTTCTTGTTACTTTTTTAAAGAATGAGTGACAACGTCACGCAAGGAAAACTTTGTCATCAACAAAACCTGTTCACTATGGACATCTATCCAATTGGATTGCAAAAACAATCCTGATCAGGATTTATGCAGGTTGTTGATGACGTTGAGCATGAGCAAATGCTGGGAAAGAATTTTAAAACTGTCTTTGCTTACATGATTAGCGACATGGATGTCGCCTCGTTGCTCAGCACAACAAGGATGTTGTGTCTGAGCAACAAAGGGTTTTGTCACTTTTGCCCTGTCAAAAGTGAGGCATTGCCTACGTAAAGGAAAAA
>NZ_JBSYVT010000013.1:0-95121 GCF_054112845.1 Acinetobacter sp. NigerLNRRAM0016 | reverse complement strand
TAACCTAACGGTTAGGGGTGTTTTTTATTGTGGGTAAGAAATACTAAAATACAGAACTAGAACGTCTTGTAACTAGAATAACGCCATAAAAAGACAAAAAAAGGGCAAAATAAATGAGTGAAAGGCTCGCCTATCTTATTTTCTTTACTTTTTATGTTGTATCAAGACATGTTAGAACGAGGTGGTTACTATGAGTAAAGAGCATCACGGTATTACGATAGTTATTGAAACCATTGATTCAGAGTCGATTTGGGTATTAAAAGTTGCTGGGAAATTAACTCATTATGATTATGAGGAAATTATTCCAGCGTTGGAGTCTAACCTTAAAGATATTAACTCTAAACATCTAAAAATGTTGGTTGATATAACTGAGTTTTCAGGATGGGAACCACGAGCAGTTTGGGATGATTTTAAGCTAGGTTTAAAAATTGGCTTTAATATAGATAAAGTTGCAATCTATGGTGATCAAAAATGGCAAGAATTAGCAGCTAAGATTGGAAATTGGTTTATCTCTGGTGAAATGAAGTTTTTTTCTGACGACCAATCAGCTATAAAGTGGTTGGTTGAGTGATATTAGTACGGTTTTGCTTGAAATGATTAGACTAATCTTAAAATCTACGTTGAGAGTTTGAACATAAACGGCATGATTTAGCTTAGTAGTGTAGTAAAATTAATATTTAGATGAGGGGGCTCGTCTATGCAGCCTGATGTCAATAATATAATCCAGACGCATTATACTCGTGTGAACCTGGGCGAGACTATATTAGCTGCACTAGAAAAAGCAGGTAAAGATGTTCACTGTCTGATACCTGAAGATTTAGCACCGATTGATGAATTTCATATTCGTGGAAGAGTTGCAACACTCGAATTGGCACGAGCAGTCGGGCTTGAAAAAAGCATGCATGTCCTGGATGTGGGAAGTGGTATTGGTGGAACTTCTCGTTGTTTAGCTGAAGCTTTTGGCTGTCATGTCACAGGTATCGATTTGACAGAAGAATATTGACAGGCTGCCGAGATGCTTTCTGCTCGAACAAATCTTAAGCATCTTGTTGATTTTCATCAAGGTGATGCAACTAAACTTCCTTTTGATGATCAGAGCTTTGATGTTATTTGGACAGAACATGTTGCAATGAATATTCCAGAAAAGCTACAACTCTATAAAGAAATGTATAGGGTACTCAAGTCTGGTGGCACACTTGCGATTTACGATGTTCTTGCTGGCCCATCTGGGGATGTACTTTTTCCAGTACCTTGGGCAAGAACGCCAGAGAGTAGTTTTTTGGTTGAGCCTGCTGAACTTCGTAAACTCTTGGTTGATGCTGGATTTACGATTCAAGATTGGTCGGATACCACAGATGCAGCACGAACATGGTTTGTGACACTTGCCGACAAGATTAAAAAAGAGGGTTTTCCAGCTCTTGGATTTCATCTTTTACTTGGGGCAGATTTTCAAATGATGGCGCAAAATCAGCGGCGAAATCTTGAAGAGGGGAGAATTGTTCTTGCACAAGTGATTGCAAAGAAATAGACACAGCCGAATACAAGTTTAGAGAGGTTAGGCATATTGCCGTAGAGCTTATTTTCAGTCTTAGATGTTGAAAAAATTTATATGTAGAACAGTCATGAAATTTAGGTTTTAATTGTGGTTTGAGAGTGAAAACAAAAATGGTTATATCATATGAAACTTAACTCTTTCTCACCGATCCCCGAAGAGGATGAAGAACTGCATCTCCCAGAGCTGGTGTATTGGTCATCTTTAGGTGATGCCGATCAAGTGCAACAATTATTACTCGATGGGGCTGATCCGAATCAAGCTGATGAAGAAGGCTATAGTGCGCTGCAAGCTGCAGCGGAGAATGATCATTTAGATGTAGTGAAATTATTGGTCAGCAAAGGGGCGAGAATCGACTACCGATCCGAATATACTGCCCTTGAGCTTGCAGAAATGGCTGGAAATAAAGCCGTGATTGAGTATTTAAAAAGTCTATAAATCAAGAATTTTGAAAATAAGCCCAATTTGAAATTGGGCTTTTAATCATGAATAAAGATTAAATTTATAACGAGCTTTTTAATTTTTCTTCGTGTTGTTTGACTTGTTTTGCATATTTTTTGCCTTGGCGTCGCATTTTCCAGCTGGACTCATAGCCTGTAGGGCCGACATTATAGTAAGCGAGGGCTTTTTTCCAGCTGCCTGCAGACTGATTATATTTCGCTAAAATGTAGGTGCCACAATTAATATTGCTGGCTTCTTCAAATAAATCACCTGGGCAGGTTTGTTGCCAATAGGACGGCATGACTTGTGTCAGCCCCACTGCGCCAGCTGGCGAAACAACATAGTTTCGATAACTGGATTCTTGATGAATCATCGCTGCAATCAGCAAAGGGTCAACTTGATATTGTTCGGCACTCTGTACAATCATCGGGGCTACTCGATTGGCTGTAGTTGAGTCAACGGCATACGCCTTTTGAATACCTGTAGAGAGTTTGGTTGCACGTTTTTCTAAAGAACCACCACCGATACTGGAACAGCCCGAAAGGATAAGCAAGCCTAACGCAGTCATCCCCATTTTGATTCGTGTCGATTGTTTTAAGTTGAGTACGTGATGTTGTGGTTGTGAGTGCAACAAAATGAGATTCCAAATGAGATTTAAGCGTCTTCGATGTTAGGTAGCCCAATATAGTGAGTCAATATGAATTACTTTAATGAATAGCAGTATTCTGTAATCTTAAGCATCTAAAATATTGGCAATTTTTAGTATAAAAAAATACAAAGGAAAGCCCCATCATCCTGACGGGGCTTTCCTATATGGGGTATTCTGTAATCAACTCCTGTCAATTACGACGCTTCCTGCGATCTTTTTTGTTATTTAAGAAACTTCCTGTCTCTGTATGGCTTTATATTAATCAGATCAATAGCGTAGGTATAGGCGCAATTTGCGCTGTTTGATGTACGATAAAACCTACATGGCGCACCGAGTTAAAAGAGATAGTATGTCGAATCAAAATCATCCATGGTATATTCGGTCAGAGCAACCTGAGGATGCTGACTGTATCGACCAGATTATCACTTCTGCATTTGCATCAGTTGCTTATAGTAATCATTGCGAGCAATTTATTGTGCGTGCATTACGTCAAACTGGACAACTCTGTATTTCTTTAGTCGCTGAATTAGAGAATAAATTGATTGGGCATGTTGCGATTTCGCCAGTACAAATTTCAACAGGTGTAAGTGGTTGGTATGGCTTAGGTCCAGTTTCAGTATTACCTGAATTTCAGGGGCGAGGTATTGGTGCTGATTTAATTCAAATGGCATTGATGCAGTTACAAGCACAGCATGCGCAAGGCTGTGTGGTTTTAGGTGAGCCGAGTTATTATGCGCGTTTTGGTTTTCAGGCAGATGCTCAGTTAATACTTGAAGGTGTGCCAGCAGAATATTTTCAGGTTGTTGCTTTTGATTCTGTGATTCCACGAGGGACAGTACATTACCATGACAGTTTTAATGCGACAGCTTAACTGGATTGACTAATAAATAAAAAAAGCTGAATGTCCAACATTCAGCTTTTTTTGCAGGAGGTATCGCTTAGAAATGGGCATCTAAACCAATATACGGACCTTTAAATTCAAGTTTAATGTCGTTACGGCTGTAGTCATCTAAATCAACCGTGAAAATACGATAACCGGCTTTCAAACCGACATCGACCAACATATTGTCAATAAAGTTATACTGAATTTCTGCCAAAGCATCCGTTAATTGCGCATCATCAAAGTTGCTATACGTCATTTCAGCTTTTGCACTTAGACCTGTAAAAGGTAGCTTGCCACCAACAGTCGCGTAAATAATTGGATACGTTTCATCAATATCCACACGCTGATTAGCATAATTACTGATGTCACCGTTTAAAGTTGTTGCACCCGCACCGATGTCTAGATCTACTACATTGTCTAAAATTTCATAATAGAGAATGAAGTCCGCATGATCGAGGTTAACGGAATAATTTGGTTTTCCTTGTGAGCTACTTTTAGTTTCTGTATCTAAATTGACATAGCGAATTTTGGCATTGGGAATGATTGGCACTGGGTGCTCTAAAGCAACCGATAATTGTACTGCACCATCATTGTCCAGTTTTTCTTTTGTTCTTGGATCTGTATTCGACATTTCAGCATGGCCATCATATGCCCAATAACTGATATCACCTTTGAGTGCAACCAAATCTGCTTGAGCTAAACTACTCAAAGCTACACCTAATGTCAGTAATCCTGCTTGTGCTACTTTCATACTTTTATCCTAAATTGTGTTGTGTATTGGTGTTAAAAAAGTTGAAAAAAGAATTATTCAGTTGTATTTGACAGCATGATATAGCGATGTGAACAAAGATGCAGTAGTCAAAGTGCTTTTTTACATAAAAGTCTAGACTAGTGGTGATGTTGCTTGAGTTGCATTTCATCTTTATGGTTAAAAGCTTTAGTTGGATCACAGCCTAAATTGTCTGTGTGGCAAGTTCAGCTTTTGAGTGAAGGATGGATGAACAAAAAAGTGACTGAACCCATGTGAAATGCTTCGAGCGTTTGTTCCTTTTAAGGCTTTTATATCAGATCTAATCAGCTTAGCTGCTATGAATGGAGTTTTGCTTAAAATATAGACTAAATAGGGCAATAAATTAGAATAATTTTCCAGTATTTGATAGTTCTTGCATTTTTGGCTTTGTTAATCTATTTTTAAAAATATCGTAAATAACGAGTTATATTTTGATCAATTGATTAAAAATAGAATACAAAAGGATGAAGTTTCATCCAGAAATTACAGCAAAAAATAACAAAAGTGAGTATTGTTCAATTATTAAGAGGTGAAAACAATCCGAAAGACTTTAACCAAGATTTTGTGTGCATTTCATCTGTTTGCAATTTAGAACGAGACACCCAAAAGGTGGAAGCTAAATCAAACAACAAAAAGATTTTTGAATGGTATCTTTTTTGCTAGCCATATTAATCCGTATAACAAGCAGCATAAAAGTTACCCCAAGGTTTAGGTGTGTTTCATGGCAGATTCTCGTGAAAACTGGACGTCACGATCTGGTTTTATTATTGCAGCCGTAGGTTCGGCTGTAGGTTTAGGTAATATTTGGCGCTTTCCCTACGTTGCTTATGAAAATGGTGGCGGTGCGTTCCTTATTCCATATTTACTTGCATTGATTACTGCAGGTCTACCACTGTTATTCTTGGATTATGCAGTCGGTCATCGTAGCAACAATTCTCCACCCAAAGCGTATCGTGCTTTATTTAAAGGCGGTGAAACCTTAGGTTGGTGGCAAGTTTGTGTGTGTATCATCATTGGCTTGTACTATGCCAGTGTACTGACGTGGGCAGGCAGTTATGTTTACTTCTCCATTGGTCAAGCATGGGGCAGTGATCCTGAAAGTTTCTTCTTTAGTACTTATTTAGAAACATCTAAAGCATCAGGCATCGATTTCCAATTTGTTAGCCATTTATTCTGGCCAATTGTTGGGATTTGGGCATTAACACTCATCATCTTGTTTGGTGGTGTAAAGAAAGGGGTGGAGCTGTCGAATAAAATCTTCATGCCTTTGTTATTCGTTTTGTTCTCATTCCTGGTTATTCAAGCATTACGTTTACCTGGTGCGGCGCAAGGTTTAAATGCGTTCTTTACCCCGAACTGGTCTGCAATGATGGATTATAAGGTCTGGCTCGCAGCCTATGGTCACACCTTCTTCTCGCTGTCTGTTGGCTTCGGTATTATGGTGACGTATTCATCATATTTAAAACCAAAAACCAACTTGACGGGTTCTGGCTTGATCGTTGGTTTTGCCAATGCATCGACTGAAATCTTGGCGGGTATTGGTATCTTCGCTGCATTGGGCTTTATGGCACATGCTGCAGGTACAGAAGTTAAAGATGTGGTGAGTGGTGGTATTGGTCTTGCATTTATTGCCTTCCCGAAAATCATTTCGAGCTTGGGTGCAGGTGCGGATCTCTTTGGTTTCTTGTTCTTCTCGTCACTGTTTGTTGCGGGTATTTCTTCAATGGTCAGTATTTTGGAAGTTCCAATTGCTGCCATGCAAGATAAATTGAAATGGAGCCGTGCCAAAGCTGTATCGATTGTGGGTGGTGGTAGTGCACTGGTGTCTATCAGCATTTTCTCTAGCGTAAATGCGATTAAACTGGTGGATATTATTGACCACTTTATCAATAACATTGGTATTGTGGGCGGTGCATTGGCATCAATTATCTGTATCGCTTGGTTTAAACGTTCTGCGTTGCTTCAGCTGCGTGACCATGTGAACCGTGTATCAACGATTCAATTGGGTAAAGGTTGGGCATTTACATTAACTGTCATTACGACCTTTATTTTAATCACTACACTAGGAATGACCCTGTTCAACTTAGTGAAGAATGGTTACGACACTTACAGCATGAGCCTGCAAGGTGTATTTGGATGGGGCAGCGTGATTTTCTGTGCTGTGGTTGCAATCGTACTCAGCAAGATGAAAGATCGCTAAGGAGACACAGAATGAATACTTCAGCTATCATAATGATGATTATCTCCATGGTATTTCTCTGGGGTGGATTGGCGTTGTCGATTCTCCATTTGATGAAAAACCCTGAAGAACTAGATGAAGTGCTGGAAGAAGTGAAAGACCAGCACACATTGTAAATAAATTGTTTCAGTAAATACTGAGCATATGCAAATGAAAGCCATTATCATTTAAGATAGTGGCTTTCTTATTTTAAGAGCATGACGGTATGGATCCTCTATTGCCGCATCAAGTTTGGGTCGCATTTGGCGTGACCTTTCTCGCAGGACTGGCAACGGTTGTGGGCGGTGCTTTGGTCTTGTTCTTTAAAAAGCCCAGTTATCGCGTACTCTCCTTTGGTTTGGCGTTTTCCGCTGGGGCAATGATTTATGTCTCATTGACCGAAATCTTGAATAAATCGATTCATTCCTTTAGCCAAGCCTTTAATGATAAAATCGGTTATGCCCTAGGTACTTTCTCTTTATTGCTCGGGGTAATTCTGGTGTTGATTCTGGACCGCTGTATACCGAATCCGCATGAAACCCTTGAAGAACAAAGTGCGCATGGTATCAATCAACAACAATTATTACGTACAGGTTTACTGACGCTATTTGCGATTACCGCACACAATTTTCCCGAGGGTTTGGCGACCTTCTTTGCAACCTTGGAAAGCCCAGCGCTGGGCGCACCATTGGCTGTGGCAATTGGGATTCATAATATTCCCGAAGGGATTGCCATCGCATTGCCAGTCTACATGGCAACCCAGAAAAAAAGCTCGGCTTTAATTGCCAGTTTTGTTTCGGGGCTGGCTGAACCTTTGGGGGCGATGCTGGGTTATTTTATTTTGGCACCGTATTTGAGTTTCAGTGTCTATGGGGCTGTGTTTGGCATTATTGGTGGGGTGATGGTGTATTTGGCCTTGGATGAACTGTTACCGACCGCCAAGAAATATGCGCAAGGGCATGAAACGGTCTATGGCTTGGTCACAGGCATGGCCTGTTTAGCACTGAGTCTGGTGATGTTTAAATATGTGAGTTAAGCAGAGGAAACAGAACAGCGTGTTTCTGTCTCCTCATCAGGATTAGGCTGTTTTTTGAATCAAGCAATAATAAAAACCGTCACCTCGACCTACGGCTGGCAGAAGTTGGCGGCCATGAATTTGCTCAATGCCCCAATCGGCATCAATTTTAATTTCTTTGGCATTTGTATGCTGGGCAAAAAAGTCGACCATTTGCTGTTCATTTTCTGCTTTTAAAATCGAGCAAGTGATGTACAGCAATGTGCCACCGACTTTAAGTTGCTGCCACATATTTGCCAAAATTTGCTTTTGCAGCTCAACTGTTTTGGCAATATCACCTGACTGGCGCAGTAAGCGAATATCGGGATGACGACGCATCACACCAATCGCTGAACAAGGGGCATCGAGGACGATACAGTCTGCAAGTTCAGGCGAGGTCCATTTCACCGCATCGGCTGTGATAATTTCTACGTACTTTTCATTTAAAGCCAAACGCTCTAAGTTTTCCGAAACACGTTTTAAGCGTTTTTCATCTTGATCTAGCGCGATCAATTTTTTTGGCTGATATTTTTCTAAAATATGTGCGGTTTTGCCACCCGGTGCCGCACAGGCATCAATCACGAATTTGCCATTTAAATCGGGCAATAATGTGGCACAGAGTTGCGCATGTTCATCTTGGACTGAAAAACCACCTGCTTCAAAACCCGGCAGACTTGGAATATGCAGGCTTTCATCCAATACGATCCCTACATTGGACAGTTCACACGCGTGAGCGTCAATACCTTCTTCTTCTAAAATTTCAAGATATTCATCACGGCTGACTTGTAAGGTGTTGACCCGTAAAGTTAAAGGCGCAACTTGTTTCAGTTCATAGCTGATTTCAGCCAGTTGCTCACCCCAGTCCTTTTTCAAACGTTTTGCTAACCAACTTGGTAAATTCGAGGCTTGGTCGAGTACATCGTAGAACTGTTCTGTTTCTCGGGTGGCACGGCGTAAAATCGCGTTCACTACACCGCTTAAACTTTCCATGCCCAATTGTTTGGTGGCATCTACTGTTTCAGAAATTGCGGCATGCGCTGCAACGCGGGTACATAACAATTGATATAAACCCACATATAAACAGGTTTCAACGACTTGGTTGTCTAGTGGTTTAGACAATAATGGTAAAGTCACTTGTTTCAGTGCGTGCCATTGGCGCAAACAACCTAGCACCAATTCATGGTACAAGGCGCGGTCTTTATCCGACACGATCGCCATTTGTTGCGGGAGTACCGATGCCAGTGATTGACCATTTTGGACAGCCAATAACGTTTTAACCACCTGAGCACGTAAGTTTAAGTTCTTACCAGATGCGTTGGGAGATTGTTTCATTATAAAATTTGTCCAATAGTCAATTTTTGAGTTTGTGCAATCTGCACAGCATTGAGAGGTTTACCACCCGGCCATTGTAATTGGGTGAGGCAAACAGCCTGTTGATTGCCGCAAGCTACATGCACTCCTTGCTTATCCATCGCCAAGATTGTGCCCGCAGCTTGATCAGCGACAGCATGCTCAGAAAGACATGAACCCCAAACCCGCAGATTATTGTTTTCATCCAACACAATGTAGGCCACTGGCCAAGGGTTGAAGGCACGGATATTACGGTCAATGCTGACCGCATCTAGCGACCAGTCAATCTGCGCTTCTGCTTTGCTCAGCTTATGCGCATACACCGTTAAGGCTTCATCCTGCACTTCACGCTCGGTCAAATAGTGTTGCAACTTTTGTTCAGTTTCTAAGACTGCAACAATGGCTTCTGCACCTTGTAGCGCCAGTTTGTCATGTAGTGTTGCAGAGGTATCCGTGGCTTCGATTGGGCAGTAGGTTTTGTACATCATGTCGCCCGTATCTAAGCCAGCCGCCATTTTCATAATGGTCACGCCCGTTTCGGCATCGCCTGTGGCAATCGCGCGTTGAATCGGTGCGGCACCCCGCCAGCGTGGTAACAGTGAACCATGAATATTCAGGCAGCCATATTTCGGTGTATCCAGCACCACTTGCGGCAGGATCAGACCATAAGCCGCGACGACCATCACATCTGCATTTAATTCTTTTAATTGTTGTTGTGCCGCTAAGCCTTCTTCAGTGGATGATTTGAAGTGCAAAGGTTGATAGACAGGTAAATCATGTTCCAGCGCCAACTGTTTCACCGCAGATGCTGTGAGCTTTTGTCCACGACCTGCTTTACGGTCGGGTTGAGTGTATACCGCAACAATTTCATGTTCTGTTTTCAGTAATGCAGCCAAAGCACAAGCAGCAAATTCAGGTGTACCTGCAAAGATGATTTTCACACATCAAATTCCATAGAAACTTGCGGCTATTATATGCCAAAACCAGCGCCAAGCCGAATCTATGGCTGTTGTACTGATATTCAGGCCAATGTGGGTGAGATCAGACTGATGCTGTGGTATTGGATGGATTATTTATTAACTTTTAGTTATGCAAAATTAAAAAAATATTCATGAAAGTTTTGTATTTAATCGGCTGTGTTCGGTTTATAGTAGCTTTATTCAAATTTTCTTTAAGATCATGTGTCGGAATATAGCCTGTGTTGTTGGAATGCAGGAAAGTTGAATGCTGGTTGTCTGTTAAACACTTCGCTGTAGTATGATGTTGCCTATATTTCGACTGATTCAAGATGATCTATCAGTCTTATTTAGCCAGAGTGAATCGCAGATTCATATCAAGCACAAACTTTGTTGGAAGCACACATGCCTGATTATCGTTCAAAAACATCAACACATGGAAGAAATATGGCTGGCGCACGTGGTTTATGGCGTGCAACCGGTATGAAAGATGAAGATTTTGGCAAACCGATTATTGCGGTGGTCAACTCGTTTACCCAGTTTGTTCCGGGCCATGTGCATCTTAAAGATTTAGGGCAACTGGTTGCGCGTGAAATTGAAGCTGCTGGTGGTGTTGCTAAAGAATTCAATACCATTGCCGTGGATGACGGGATTGCGATGGGGCACGATGGCATGCTGTATTCATTGCCATCGCGTGATTTGATTGCGGACTCTGTCGAATACATGGTCAATGCGCACTGTGCCGATGCCATGGTCTGTATTTCAAACTGTGACAAAATTACCCCGGGGATGTTGATGGCGTCGATGCGCTTGAATATTCCAGTGGTATTTGTGTCTGGCGGACCAATGGAAGCGGGTAAAGTTAAAATCCGTGGCAATGAACATGCGATTGATTTGGTTGATGCCATGATTGTGGCGGCAGATGACAGCTTTACCGATGAAGAAGTGGCTGCATACGAACGTTCAGCATGCCCGACTTGCGGTTCATGTTCAGGCATGTTCACGGCAAACTCGATGAACTGTTTGACCGAAGCATTGGGGCTATCGCTTCCAGGTAATGGTTCAACTTTGGCGACGCATGCGAATCGTAAAAAATTATTCGAAAAAGCAGGTCAATTGATCGTTGAAATTACCAAGCGCCATTATGAACAAAACGATTACAGCTTGTTACCACGTTCAATTGCCACCAAAGCAGCCTTTGAAAATGCCATGACCCTTGATATTTCTATGGGTGGTTCAACCAATACCGTTTTACATTTGTTGGCAGCTGCAAATGAAGCTGAAGTTGACTTTACCATGACCGATATTGATCGTTTGTCACGTAAAGTACCTGTGCTGTGTAAAGTTGCCCCAGCCAAACAAGACGTGCACATGGAAGATGTTCATCGTGCAGGTGGCATCATGTCGATCTTGGGTGAATTGGATCGTGCAGGCTTGTTAGACACGTCGGTTCCAACTGTACATGAAAAAACCTTAAAAGATGCCTTGGATAAATGGGACATCATCCGCACTGAAGATGAAGAAGTGTATCAATTCTTCCGTTCAGCACCGGGTGGCGTACCGACACAAACTGCATTCTCGCAAGATCGTTATTACTCACGTTTGGATGGCGACCGTAACAACGGTGTGATTCGTAATGTTGAACATGCTTTCTCTCAAGATGGTGGCTTAGCCGTGCTTTACGGTAACATCGCGCTAGATGGTTGTATTGTGAAAACAGCAGGGGTGGATGATTCCATCTTGAAATTCAACGGCACAGCACGTGTATTTGAAAGCCAAGATGCTGCGGTAGACGCAATTTTGGGTGGCAAAATCACTGCTGGCGATGTGGTGGTGATTCGTTACGAAGGTCCACGCGGTGGTCCAGGCATGCAAGAAATGTTGTATCCAACCAGTTATTTAAAATCCAAAGGTTTGGGTAAAGACTGTGCCTTGTTGACCGATGGTCGTTTCTCTGGCGGATCTTCAGGTCTTTCCATTGGTCACGTTTCGCCTGAAGCGGCTGAAGGTGGTGCGATTGGCTTGGTTGAAGATGGCGATCGTATCGAAATTGATATTCCAAACCGTACCATTCACTTAGCCGTGGATGAAGCGACGATGGCAGCACGCCGTGAAGCTCAAGAAGCCAAAGGCTGGCAGCCTGCTGAACCACGTGCACGTAAAGTATCGAAAGCATTGAAAGCCTATGCCATGCATACCACCAGTGCTTCTAAAGGTGCGGTACGTGAAATTTAATTTGTGATTCTTTTACAGATGAAAAGAGCACTCCATTTGGGGTGCTTTTTTTATTTAAAGGTTCTCTATTCAGCACGATGCTGTCTTAAAGGCGTTGCTTAAATTACCATTTATCACCTTCGGTTCGATCGACTTTTATTTGGCAAAAGTAGGTCGAACTATTGGTCATCCGCAAAACCTGTTTATTTTTGGCATCTAAAAGAATATCTTGAAAAAACAATCCATTTAATAGGCTACTCCTTCGTCTTGCGCTGCGAATAAAAGCAATGCTTTTCTTCTTGCTCAGGTTGTGGATGATGTTTCCGTGTATCCAACAACAGGATATATTCAGGATGAAAATATTAAGACTATTAAGAGATTAGCGGTTATTGACTCGAAAGCCTCATTGTACTTTCATGTATCGCCTACTTTCTATACACTAAAAAAACAGAACAAATAATCCAGACTGTCGCGCATACCAGCCAGCATCAAGGACAAAATAATGAGTAAAGACAATATCCGTGAACATTCAGCGCCCGTTTATGCAGGGATTGAAAATGCACCTGCCCGTTCCATGATGCGTGCCACAGGCTTTCAGGACGCCGATTTTGAACGTCCCTTTGTCGGCATCGCGTCCACTTGGGCCAATGTCACACCGTGCAATATGCATATTGATGCTTTGGCAAGGGAAGTCGAATCTGGAGTGAATACCGCAGGCGGTAAAGGCATTATTTTTAATACCATCACCATTTCGGATGGCATTTCCAATGGTACGGAGGGCATGAAATACTCTCTGCTGTCACGGGAAATTATTGCGGATTCCATTGAAACGGTGATGGGCTGCCAAGCCTATGATGCGGTCATTGCAATTGGCGGTTGTGATAAAAACATGCCAGGTTGCATTATGGGCATGGCACGTTTAAACCGACCTGCGATCTTTATTTATGGCGGTACTATTCAACCCGGTGCAGGGCATACCGATATGATCTCGGTGTTTGAGGCGGTCGGTCAGCATGCCAAAGGTGAAATTAATGCCATTCAGGTAAAACAGATTGAAGAGGTGGCATTGCCGGGACCAGGGTCTTGTGGCGGCATGTATACCGCCAATTCCATGGCATCGGCGATTGAAGCATTGGGCATGAGTTTGCCGGGTTCTTCAGCCCAAGAAGCAGTTTCGGCCGACAAACAGCAGGATTGTTTGCGTGCAGGCGAAGCCATCATGAATCTGCTCAGGTTGGATATTAAGCCGCGGGACATCATGACCAAAGCTGCGTTTGAAAATTCGATTAAAGTCTTGATAGCTTTGGGTGGTTCCACCAATGGCGTGCTGCATTTAATTGCCATGGCACATACCGCGGGTGTCGAGCTGAGTCTGGATGATTTTGTGCGGATTGGTGCAGAGATTCCTGTGGTGGCGGATGTCCGTCCTTCAGGCAAATATCTGATGTCTGAACTGATTGCGATTGGTGGCATTCAGCCTTTGATGAAACGCATGCTGGATGCAGGCATGCTGGATGGCAGTTGTTTAACCGTAACGGGTAAAACCTTGGCAGAAAATCTGGCGGATGTTGAGGATTATCCAGACGGTCAGCAGATCATTCTGCCTTTTGATGCCCCGATTAAAAAAGACTCGCATTTGGTGATTCTGAAAGGCAATTTGTCGCCAACAGGTGCGGTTGCCAAAATCACGGGTAAAGAAGGGCTGTATTTTGAAGGTCCTGCACGGGTGTTTGAAGGTGAAATCAGTGCCATGCGTGGAATCTTGGAAGGGGAAGTCCAAGCGGGAGACGTGGTGGTGATTCGTGGGGTAGGTCCTAAAGGTGGACCGGGCATGCCCGAAATGCTAAAACCGACCTCAGCCATTATTGGTAAAGGCTTGGGCAGTTCAGTCGCATTAATTACAGATGGACGCTTTTCTGGGGGCAGTCATGGCTTCGTAATTGGTCATGTCACACCAGAAGCTTATGAGGGCGGCCCCATTGGTTTGGTGCAAAATGGAGACCGTATCTCAATTAATGCGGAAACCCGAGAGATGACTTGGCATGTTTCAGCGCAGGAAATTGCCGCACGGCAAAACCGTTGGGTCAAGCCAAAACCGAATTATACCCACGGTGCACTGGCGAAGTTTGCTAAACTCACCACTGGGGCGGAAAAGGGTGCAGTGACCGATTTAAATCTGGAACTGTAGTCGATCGGGAAGGGTTGAACATTAAGGCTTGAATTGTGCTACGTTTTGTCCGAAACTTATTGTATTTTAAGACTTTCTGTTCACCACACTGGTTATTTTTCTGCGAACTGGAAACACTTTCACTCGCTATTGCTAGATTAGAGGCAACTCATGTCACTGTTACGCCGTTGGTTCGATCCGATCCGATCGAGATGGTTTTATCAGAAACCAACTCGTCAAGAGGTATTGCCTACGGAGCATGGACTGAATATTCATCTACGTTTGGATGATGTCTACAGTTATCTGGCTGTACAGCAGTTGCCGCAATTGGAAGAAATCCTGAGCGATGAACTCAAACCCTTAAAAGTCATTATTTCCAGTCAAACACCCGCACCGCCGAATCATATGTCTGCGCAGGAATGGCAGCACTATTGCCTGAATGATGCGCAAATTTTATCCAAGCAGCATCGTTTCAGTTTCCATGAAACGCCTGAACAGCCACCTCAAGACGCGATTGCACAGGCGGAAACCATTCTAAGAAATACCCCGCTGCAAGGGCAGGACTTCCTGTATTTGCTGGAAGATGTGTTTCATATGCTGTGGCAGAAGCAATATGGCAAATTGCGCACTTTATATGCCATGGCGAGCAAACATCATCAGGAACAGCACTTTCCAGAACGGGTGTTTAATGATGATGCGGTGCTGGCGAGTTATTTTGAATTTTCTGACCGTAAATATCATGCAGTGGATGATCTGTTACGCTTGACTCGCCGTTTAAAGCGACAAAAATTACTGACGGGCAATCCGATCTTCCTGATTAATCATATTGAATGGCGTGAGCATTTAATCAGTGATGCAGAAGAACTCAATGAAATTCAGGCGCTTGATCCAGAGCTGGATTTGTATATTGCGCTAGAAGACCCGATTTCATGGCTACTCTTGGCGTATATTAAAGAAGAATTGGCAGCCTATTATAATATTCAGTTAACGGTTTATCCGCTCAGTTATCATGGGCGAGACTGGTTTGACTGGAGTCTGGCAACCCGTTTATCCAAACGTACCGAAGTGGCGTTTACCCCATTCTGTCGTCCAACCAAAGAAGCCACCTATGCCATGGCACAGTTGTATTATAGTGTGCCCGAAGAGCAGCGTATTGAAGCAATGCATCGCATTTTGCAGGCAGTGTGGACCCAAGGCAAAGATCTGTCCTTTAAGGCGCACTATCAGGAGCTACAACGCGAGTTGGGCTTAGAGTTGCAAGAAGTGAAGCAAGAAGACATTCAGGCTCAGCTCAAAGAAAATGATGTGCTGTGTGAAATGAAGTCACAACCGGACTTTCCTGTACTGGAATTGCGCATTGATGGGCAAAGCTACACATTTAATAGTTTATATCGGGTCTGGATGATTGAAAGTATTTTCAGTAATGTGTTAGAAGAAAAATATAAAATCGAAAACGAAGCGGATTACTCCCGCTCAATACCAGAAGATAATACCAATGCAGAAAGAGAAATGTGAGTCACTCGAGCAAGTTCGAGACAAAATAGATGTGATTGATCAGCACCTGATTGAGTTAATTACTACCCGCCAGTTTTATGTCGATCAGGCGGTGCGTTTTAAGCGCAATGAGCATGAAGTGCAATCCCCAGAACGGGTGGAACAGGTGATTGCCAAAGTTCGGCAACAAGCCACACAGAAAGGGACCGATCCTGATTTAATTGAACAGATTTATCGGGAAATGATTCAGCACTTTATTCGCCGTGAACTGAAAGAAATTCGCCCATAATTCGTACTTTTATTTTACTGATCTTCACGTTTCAGCGTGCGGAAGAGCGCGCTTGGGTTTCTTTTGGGCTTAAAAGTGCATATCATGTGTAATATTATAACATACCTATATATTTATCATGTCTGCACTTTCTCAACGCCTACAGGCGATTGATGCACTACGTGGGCTGGTCATTCTCATTATGATGGTCGACCATGTCCGTGAAACCTTTTACCTGCATCATCAAGTTCCCGACCCAATGAACATTGAACAGACGGAAGCCAGCTTGTTCTTTAGTCGCATTTTGGCACATCTTTGTGCACCAATTTTTGTAGTGTTGACGGGCTTGTCGGCATATTTATATCAAGCCAAGCACAATAGTTTGCGCATGACCCGTGAGTTTTTGCTCAAACGTGGGCTGTTTTTGGTGGTATTGGAATTGCTGGTGATCAACTTTGCATGGACAGGGCAGTTCCCACCGCAGGTGATTTATCTGCAAGTGATTTGGGCAATTGGCATCAGCATGATTGCTTTGGCGCTACTGATTGGTCTGCCTCAGAAAATTCTATGGTTGATGGCTACATTGATAATTTTCGGGCATAACCTGCTTGATCAACTGTCTTCAGAACAGTTCGCAGGATTCGCACCATTCTGGCTGATTTTGCATGAGCGTGGCTGGATCGAGATTGGCGAGTTTCTAAAACTGCGAACCTCTTATCCAGTCTTGCCTTGGATTGGCGTAATTGTATTGGGTTATGCGCTTGGCAGTTGTTTATTTCAGCCGAGCATTACCGTTCAGCAGCGAAACAAACGCATACTGGGATTCGCTTTTAGTAGTCTGCTGTTGTTTTTCATATTACGCAGCATCAATCTCTACGGTGATCTTCCTTGGCAGACCTTCCCGACGGCACTGCAAACTTTAATGAGCTTCTTTAATCTCACCAAATATCCACCATCTTTATTGTTTATTTTATGGAATCTTGGTGTGGGGCTGTTGTTGTTGCTGGCCTTAGAAAAAGTGCAGCATCGGGCGTGGGTACGTCCCTTAATTATCTTTGGCTCAGTACCGATGTTCTTTTATATTGTGCATTTAATGCTGTTAAAGCTGCTGTATCTGTTTGCTGTCGCTGTATGGGGGCAGAATCACGGTGACTATTTTGGCGTGAATCAGGTCGCCAGCCTTTGGTGGATTGCGATCGTCTTGAGCATCGTGCTTTATCCATTGATGTACTGGTTTTCCAAATTCAAACATCAAAACAAGCAGATTACGCTGTTAAAATATCTCTGATTTAGGTGGATTACCCATAAAAAAACCCTTCATTTGCGAAGGGTTCTTTTATTGCTGTACAAGCCAGCTTTTACATGAATTTCACGCCTTGCTGACCCGCAGGGGTAACTTTGAAGATTTCCACTTCAAAGGTAATGTTTTTACCCGCCAATGGATGGTTAAAGTCCACTTCGGTAATGTCATCACCCACAGATTTCACCACGCCATACAGGCTTTGTTTGGCTTTGTCTTCAAATTCGATCATGTGCCCTTCAACAGGACGCTGTTCAAACTTCACCGTGTCAAACTTTTGCACGTTTTCAGGATTCCATGGTCCAAACGCATCTTCAGGTGGCAGACTGACGGTACGACGGTCGCCCGCACGTAAACCGAATAGGGCTTTTTCAAAACCAGGTAACAAACTGCCATCGCCCATGACCAAGCTGACAGGTTCAGCACGGCTACGGGTATTGTCAATTTCTACACCATTTTCAATGGCAACGGAAAAATGCAGATCAACCTTTGAACCTTGTTCAATACGGGTTTCTTCATTCGGATTAATAAATTCATTCATGGTGTTGCGCATCCGCACGTTTAATTCGATGTTTTTCTAGGAAAAACGTATCTATAAGCAGCAAAATGGTACCCAAGGTAATCGCGCTGTCGGCAAGGTTAAATGCAGGGAAATGACTATTGTTGTAATAGACATGAATAAAATCGACCACATAACCCAAGGTCACGCGATCAATTAAATTGCCTACAGCACCCCCTAAAATCAGGGCAATTGCCATCGGTAAAATGGTGACAGTCTTAGGCATTCGCATCAGCCAAAACACGAAAATCACCGAAACCAAAGCTGCAAGTGAGGTAAAGAAATAACGTTGCCAGCCGCCGGCATCGGACAAGAAACTAAAGGCTGCGCCATAGTTATGTAGCAAGGTCCAATTTAAAAAAGGCAGCACAGGTACCGGATCTGCATAATTCAGATGGGTTGAGGCAATCCACTTGGTCCATTGATCTAACACAATGGCCAAAATCGATAACCCCACCCACAGCAAATTGTGTGGGTAGAATTGAAACAGGCCCGCTTTCTGTTGTGGATTAGGCATATTTTCTCTCTTCGCCTTGACCAGTAGGGAGGTTAATAATACAACGTGCGCATAGACCTGGATGTTCGTGATGTGTATTCACATCAGGTAGCACATGCCAGCAACGTGCACATTTTTCACCTTCCGCAGCTGAAACTTTCACGCGTAAACCGTCTAGATCAGATTCCTGACCTTGAGCCGCATCAAAAGCAGATACCTGTACTTGTGAGGTAATCAGAACAAAGCGCAATTCGTCGCCTAAACGATCCAGTACTGCTTTCAACTCTTCATTTGCCCACAATTCGACTTTGGCAGACAAGTTAGAGCCGACCAGTTTTTCGTTACGCGCAACTTCAATGTGCTTGTTCACCGCAGATTTCACCGCGATCAGGGTTTGCCAATCGGATTCAGACAACAAGTTTGCAGTCGATGCCACTGGAATGTCGTACCACTCTGAAGTGAACACGTATTTCTCAGTTTGTTCTGGAATGAGTGGCCATGCTTCTTGTGCAGTAAAGCTCAAGATTGGTGACATCCAGCGCACAAAGGCTTGAACCAAGTGATACAACGCAGTTTGCGCAGAATGACGAGCTTGCGAATCCGCTTTGGTGGTGTACTGACGGTCTTTGATGATGTCGAGGTAGAAACCACCCAAGTCATTAATACAGAAGTTGGTCAAGGCATTGGTGACGATATGGAAGTTCATATCTTCATAAGCTTGTTGAATGGTTTTTTGTACATCTGCCGCACGTTGCAAGATGTATTGATCCAGTGCGATCAATTGATCGACAGGCAGGGCATCCGTCGATGGTTTGAAACCATTCAAGTTTGCCAATAAGAAACGCAAGGTATTACGAATACGACGGTAGCCGTCCGATGCACGGCTAAAGATTTCTTTACCAGCCGTCATTTCATAACGGTAATCGGCAGAGGCAATCCAGAAACGTAAACCGTCTGCACCCATGTCTTTAATGATGTCTTGCGGGGTGATGATGTTGCCCAAAGATTTTGACATCTTACGGCCTTTTTCATCCACCACGAAGCCATGTGTTAACAAGCCTTTGTATGGGGCACGTTGATTGATGGCCACAGAGGTCAACAATGAAGACTGGAACCAACCACGGTGCTGGTCTGAACCTTCAAGATACAAATCTGCTGGATCGGTCAGTTCTTCACGCTCACGCAGGACTGCATAGTGCGTTGTGCCTGAGTCGAACCACACGTCTAAGGTGTCGCGTACGCAGTTATAGTGTTCTGCTTCATCCCCGATAAAGTCTTTGGCGTCACGGTTGTACCATGCGTCAATGCCTTCTTGTTCGATCAGTAACGCAACTTCTTCGATCAGCTCGGCAGTACGTGGATGCAGTTCATTGGTGTCTTTATGCACGAAGAACGGGATTGGCACGCCCCAGGTACGTTGACGTGAGATACACCAGTCAGGACGACCTTCGATCATCGCTTGAATACGGTTTTTACCCCAATCAGGCACGAAGCTGATTTCATTTTCAATCGCATTCAATGCGCCTTGGCGTAAGCCTTTGGCATCCATGCTGATAAACCATTGTGGTGTCGCACGGAAGATAATCGGGGTTTTATGGCGCCAGCAGTGTGGATAGCTATGCTTGATTGGCTTATGTGCCCACAGTTTGCCTGCCTCGCTTAAAGCCGCCATGATTTGAGGGTTGGCTTTGTAAATATGCTCGCCCGCAAAAATTGGAGAGGTCGGTAGGTAGACACCGTTGCCGCCAACTGGATTGTCAACTTTTAAGTTATAGAGTAAGCCAACTTTATAGTCGTCCACACCATGACCTGGAGCAGTATGCACTGCACCTGTACCGCTGTCTGCGGTCACGTGTTCGCCTAAAATTACAGGGACTTGGCGCTCTGCGATCAGCGGGTGTTGCAGGCTGACATGCTCAAGTTTATTGCCTGTGAATTCAGCCAAGACTTCAACGCTGTTAAAACCATAACGTTCAGTTGCAGATTCAACTAAGTTTTTCGCCAAGATGAAGTTTTGTGGTTCTTTCTCTTCACCACGGGCTTTGACCAACTGATATTCAAGTTCAGCATGGAAGGCAACCGCTTGGTTGGCAGGTAAAGTCCAAGGGGTGGTGGTCCAGATCACGATGTCTGTGCGGTCAGTAACTTCTACACCTAGACGTGCAGACAGGTCTGCCAAGTCCACCACGCTAAAGCCAACATCAATCGCGTCTGATTTTTTGTCTTCGTATTCAACTTCTGCTTCAGCCAGTGCTGAACCACAGTCCAAACACCAGTTCACCGGTTTAAGACCCGGCTCGATATGACCAGCCTTGGCAATGGCACCGACAGAACGTACGATGTCTGCTTCTTGCTTGAAGTTCATGGTCAAGTAAGGATTGTCCCAATCGCCAAACACACCCATGCGCACGAAGTCTTTTTTCTGTAATTCGACTTGGGTATAAGCATATTCGCGGCAGGCTTTACGGAAAGTCGAAGCATCCACTTTGACACCGACTTTACCGACTTTTTCTTCAACTTTGAGTTCAATCGGCAGACCGTGACAGTCCCAGCCTGGTACATAAGGGGCATCGAAACCATCCAGCACGCGGCTTTTAATAATAATGTCTTTCAGGACTTTGTTGACCGCATGGCCCAAGTGAATCTGACCATTGGCATACGGAGGGCCATCATGCAGCACATATTTTTTCTTGCCAATACGCGATGCGCGAATCTGCTGATAAATGTTGTCGGCATACCACTCTTCTAACCATTTTGCTTCACGTACTGCGAGATTTGCTTTCATTGCAAATTCAGTACCTGGGAGGTTTAGTGTGGCTTTATAATCCACTGCATTTTCAGGAGTTTGCTTATCGCTCATGCAAGATGTCTTCCAATTTAATCAGCTTTAAGACTGACGCGTTCTACATTAAATTTTTCGGTGTTTAAAAGGGAAAAGTTGAGTTGTTGCGACGAAACTCAAGCAGTTTCTCCACATCATCATCAATTCCCGCTTTCAGTGCTTCCAGCGAAGGGTAGTTCTTTTCACCATGTAAATAGTTCAAGAAAGTGACCCGCATTAACAAGCCATACAGATTAGCAGAAACATTGGGGAAATGTACTTCTAATCGCCATTCTGGATGTTCTTGTTGGATGGCAGGTCGGGTACCGACATGCCCCGCACCAAACAAAGCCGTTGCCTGATAACCCAAAACTCCTTTTTGTTCAGGGTTATCTTGTACGACTTTGTCTTGTAAAGAAATGGTTTCACAAATCACGTCTACGCCATAAATCCCTTGTAAACAGGGCCTATGACGGTTTAAACGGACATTAATGGTTGGAAAATCAAGGGTACGTCCAATTTGGTCACCATATTGGACACGACCCGTAATACTGTAAGGGCGTCCCAGCAGTTGAGCTGCTAAAGCCAAATCGCCAGCTTGCAGGGTCTGGCGAATACGGGTTGAACTGACGCGTTCACCATGCAAGGAAATGGTGGTCAAGTTGGTGACTTGGAAGCCATAGTTGCGTAGATATTCACTATTGCCTTGGCGATTTTTGCCAAAATGGAAGTCATCCCCCAAGACCAAATGCGCAGCATTGAGTTGCTGCTTGAGGATATTGGCAAAGGCTTCGGCACTTAAACCACGGAAGGACTGATCAAATTTGGCAACGGCAATATAGTCCACGCCCAGTTCAGTTAAATATTCAACTTTTTCACGCAGCGAACTAATACGTGGCGGCGCTTCATAGCCTTGGAAAAATTCCAGTGGTTGCGGCTCAAAGATCATGACCAAGGTTTTGAGTTGTTGTTGTGCAGCAACCTGTTTCAGTTGCTGGATCATGGCCTGATGCCCCAAATGCACACCGTCAAAATTACCAATAGTCACAGCGGTTTTGGCTAATTGAAAGTCTGGCGCTAAAGCATTCAGGCGGAGCAGCTTCATGGGCTAATCAATAAATGAAAAATAATCAGGCTTATATATTGCCATATTCTGTTCGTTTCGTCTTGTTGTTGTGTTTTTACCCAGAAAAATTTATGAAAGCATTGCTTAATTATCAATAAAAATGATTTTAAAAATTTAAAATAATCAATTTTGCTTATTTTAAATGCACAGTATGATCAAAGGAACTTCTCAAGTGGGTCGTCGTCCAATGAAAAAGCCCTTCTATCAATTACCGCAATGGCATGATCTGATTCGTCAGTTTACCCCGAACTGGTTTACGGTGTGCATGGGCACAGGCATTGTTTCGATGGTTCTTGCAGAGTTGCAGGGGCTACATGCTTGGTTTTGGCAATTGGGCGCAGGGCTATGGCAGTTGAATCTGATGCTGTTTGCAATGTTCAGTACTTTATATGGCTTGCGCTGGGTGCTGTATCCACAAGAAGCCAAACAAATTTTCCAACATCCGAGCATGAGTCTGTTTCTCGGTACCATTCCCATGGCGTTGGCCACTCTGATCAATGGCAGCTTGAAATTCGGGTTGGTGTTATATGGTACAGCTGTTGTCGGCATTGCTGAGTGGCTGTGGTATATCGATGTAGGCTTGGCGCTGCTGGTTGCGTTTGTGGTGCCCTTTTGCATGTTCAGTTGTCAGCGCCATCAATTACAGAATATGACCGCCATTTGGCTGTTACCGATTGTGGCGTGTGAAGTCGCAGCAGCTTCTGGTGCAGTGTTGTTGGCGCATCTGCCAGCAAGTCCGCATGCCGTGAACATTTTATTTGGCAGTTATCTGTTGTGGGGTGTTTCGGTTTTTCCTGCCGTGTTGATTTTAGGCATTCTCTTCTTACGGTTGGCATTGCATCAATTACCGAGTCAGGAATTGGCAATGACAGGCTGGTTAGCGGTTGGACCGATTGGTACGGGTGCATTGGCTTTATTGCTGTTGGGACAGCAAGCCCCTCATGTGTTACAAGCGCTGCATTTCGTAGGTTTGGGTGAGTTTCTGTATCAAGCGGGTTTAGTGGGCAGTTTGTTATTGTTGGGTTTTGGAATGTGGTGGCTCGGCATGGCAATACTAATGACTCTGAAGCATGTCGGTGCTCAGTTGACCTTTAATTTGGGATGGTGGGGCATGACTTTCCCATTGGGCGTCTTCTGTTTAGCCACGTTACAACTTGCACAGCAATTACAACTGAATGGCTTGCAAAATATCGGTTATGGCCTAGCGGCTTTATTGCTGCTGTTATGGGGTTTGGTGATGAGCAAAACCGTGGCAGGGTTTTATGCGGGACGATTATTTTTCTCTCCATGTTTGAATCTATATTTGCAACAGAAATAGCGCTTACACAGGGGGGCAAATGACCGAGCTTGCCAGAAAGTGAGGCATCATTTGCACCCCGTGTGTTTTTGATTTTTAATAGCACAGTTTTGTTTTGAGTAGCTGCGATGAAATCTTCTTTGGCGCTGATTATGGCTTTACCGAATGAGTCAAAAGGCTTGTTTGAACAGGCACAGATTGATGTGCATTACAGCGGTATTGGTAAAGTCAATGCGGCATTTAAAGCCTTTGAAGTGATTCAGGCAACAGGCTGTAAAACCCTGTTAAATTTGGGCAGCGCAGGCAGTTCCCATTTTGATCGTCACGCCTTGGTCGAAGTCACTAGCTTTGTACAACGCGATATGGATGTATCTCCGCTCGGCTTTGAGGTTGGGGTAACGCCCATGGATCAGGACCATCCTGCAGCCATTGATTTAGAACCTTATTTTGCTCATTTACCAAAAGGCGTGTGTGGAACAGGGGATAGCTTTGAGATTGGTCAGCCGAAAGTACCGTGTAATCTGGTCGATATGGAAGGCTATGCCATGGCTAAAGTCTGTAAAAAACTCGGAGTGCGTTTAATTTCGGTGAAATATATTACCGATGGTGCAGACGATGCAGCACACCTAGATTGGGAAGAGAATTTGATGCTGGGGGCGCAAAAGTTATTGTCGCTCTATCAGTCTTTAGAGGCTTAACTGGCTCGGCGACCATAGTGATCTATGGTCGTATGCCAAAATATGAAGGGTTAGGTGCTTTGTTCGCGCGGTAAAATGCCGTAGAGCATCATATGCACGGTATGTTGAATCACCCGTTGTTGCATACTGCGGTTGCGTAAAGTTTTACCCGTGACCATTTCCATCTGCGTTGAGAAGTCCGCATAGTTTTGCGTCACTGCCCAGATGTTCAGAATCAGCAATTCAGGATCGATGTCTGCAGAAATTTTGCCTTGCTCTTGCCACATGCTAATCACTTTGGCTTTGCGCTTCACCAGTTTTTTCAGTGGACCTTTCAGGATCTCTAAAATGTGTGGTGCACCTTGAATAATTTCCAAGGCAAATAAACGCGACGCTTTCGGTTGAGTGCGTGACAGCTCAATTTTTTGCATTAAATAATTGGTGATCGCTTCCGTTGGCTCTAATTCTGCTTCTAGCATTTGTAGAGGTGCTAACCATTTTTGTAGAACCGTTGTTAGCACTTCAACATATAAGGCTTCTTTATTTTCATAGTAATAGAAAATGTTCGACTTATGCATTTCTGCCAGTTGAGCGATTTCATCTAAACTAGCCCCGTTAAATCCATATAAGGAAAAAACATCAAGTGCGGCATTCAGCAATTGATGGCGTTTTTGAGTACTCTTTTTTTGTTCCATTCGTCGCTTAAAAAAATTCAGGGAAGGGTAAATTGTACGGCAAATCAGCAGATTTGTGCATCAAGAAATCAGGTAATTTGATGAAATAGCATATTTTCAGGGTGAAAAAACAGTGCGCCATTTCACATTCACACTCTTGAAAAAATTAAATGGACAGATGTATAGGAAAACGCATCAATTTGGGTCGTTTTCCTCGCTAAATGTGACAGTTTTATGACAACGCTATGGTCGCTGGTGCTGACTTAGGATGGTGCGTTTGGCTCCAAGTTTGCATTGGAGCCAAGGTCTGCTCAGGTCGCCAAAACTGCATTGAGGACGTGTTGTTCGAGTTCAGCAAACTGAATGTTTTTTTCACGCGGACGAGGCAGGTCCACCTGAAATTGGCGTGCGATATGACCCCGATCCAGCAAGATAATACGGTCTGCCAGTTGCACCGCTTCACTGACATCATGCGTGACCAGAATCGCGGTAAAGCCTTGTTCCCGCCATAATTGTTCAATCAGATTCTGCATTTCCAAACGAGTTAAGGCATCTAGCGCACCAAGCGGTTCATCCAGCAAGAGCACCCGTGGTTGATGGGAGAGGGCACGTGCCAGTGCAGTACGTTGGCGTTGCCCCCCCGAAAGCTGTGTAGGCCAAAGTGCCGCTTTTTCTTTTAAACCCACTTTTTCCAGCAATGCAGTGGCATGTGGGTGCGCAGTTTTCTCCAGTCCAAGATGCACGTTTTGTTCAATGCTGCGCCAAGGAAGTAGGCGCGGGTCTTGGAACATTACGCGGATATCATCACTGGTAATACCTTCACGTAAGTGGCGTGCCGATTTAAATTTGATTTCTCCATAACTGGGTTGCTCAAGGTCTGCAATGAGTCGTAATAGGGTGCTTTTGCCACAACCACTACGCCCGACGATTGCCAGAAATTCACCCGGTTGGATGTGCAAGTCTAAATCTTCCAAGACTTTGACATCACCATAAAATTTGTGCAGTTGTTCAATCAAAATTTCTGCACCCAGTACTGCATTGGGCTGGATATCAGCATGCGGAATTTTCGCTGGCTGAATCTGCTCGGCAACATGTTGGCCGATACTGAGATCTGTCATGTTCTGCTCCTTATTTTTGATAGCCAGGGTGCCAGCGTATTAAGTATTTTTCTAAGTTCACTGCAAGGACATCTGCCAGTTTACCCAATAGGGCGTAGAGTAAGATGCCGACCAGAACCACATCGGTCTGTAAAAACTCGCGAGCATTCATGGTCATGTAGCCAATGCCAGCTTGGGCAGAAATGGTTTCTGCAACAATCAGCAGTACCCAGACCAAGCCCAGTGCAAAACGTAAGCCGACCAAAATAGAGGGCATTGCCCCAGGTAAAATAATGTTTTTATACAGTTCCCAGCGACTGAGTCCGTAACTTTTGCCCATTTCAATCAGTTGCGGATCGACCGAACGAATGCCATGGTAGGTGTTGATATAAATTGGGAAAAACACCCCAACCGCCACCAAAAATAACTTTGCCGTTTCATCAATCCCGAACCAGAGAATCACCAGTGGAATCAGCGCCAAGGCAGGGATATTACGAATCATTTGTAAGGTGGTATCCAGCAGGATCGATGCTGTTTTGGATGAACCATTCAGTAGTCCTAACAGCAAACCTAGACCGCCACCAATCGCCAGACCGAGCAAGGCGCGTCCTGCGCTGACTTTGACATGGTGCCAAAGTTCACCACTGATCAGTAAATGCCAGAATGCACTAACTACTGCTGTGGGTGCAGGTAAAATTCGACTTTGTAGCAGACCTGTGCTGGAAGCAATTTGCCAGATCAAAATCAATAAAAATGGGAACAACCAAGGCAGAAAACGCTGCCCAAGTTTTGTTCCACGTGAAACTTTCCGCGTAGGGAAAGTTTCAGCCGCAGTAATTTTGGACATTAAGCCGACTCCTGAATGGGGCGCGAAGCCGTGGTCTGATTAGGGACATAATTGTTCGCGACAATTTCGCCAAAGGGTCCAGTTAAATTCGGTTGCGACAATTTCTTGCGGGTTTCTAGAGGCAAGAGCGGGAACACCAGTTCGGCAAAGCGAATTGATTCTTCCAAATGCGGATAGCCAGAAAAGATAAAGGTGCTAATGCCTAAATCGGCATATTCCTGAATTCGATCTGCTACGGTTTGCGGGTCGCCCACCAATGCTGTTCCTGCACCGCCACGCACCAGTCCAACCCCAGCCCATAGGTTTGGAGAAACTTCGAGTTTAGTACGATCGCCATTATGTAGTTCGGCCATGCGTCGTTGACCTACAGAGTCCATTTGCTTGAATTTTTGCTGTGCTGCGGCAATGGTCACATCATCGACATACTGAATCAGTTCATTGGCGGCTGTCCATGCTTCCTCATTGGTTTCACGCACAATCACATGTAGACGAATACCGTAGTTGAGTTGGCGTCCTTTTGCGGCTGCTTTCGCACGGACAGTTGCAATTTTTTCTTTGACAGCTGCAGGGGGTTCACCCCACGTTAAATAGGTATCGACTTGTTCGGTGGCCAGCTCAATCGCAGCATCCGAAGAACCGCCAAACCATAAAGGCGGGTAGGGCTGTTGCACAGGCGGATAGAGCAACTTGGCATCATCAACTTTTAAGTGTTCGCCATGAAAACTGAAAGATTCACCCGTATGCGAACGGGTCAGAATTTCACGCCAGATTTTGGTGTATTCACTGGCCGTTTCATAACGTGAGGCATGATCTTCATAAATGCCATCGCCTTTAAGTTCTTGTTCGTCACCCCCCGTCACCAGATTGAGCAACACACGTCCATTAGAGAGTCGGTCAAAGGTTGCCGCCATACGCGCAGCCAATGCAGGCGTGGTCACCCCTGGGCGTAATGCCACTAAAAATTTCAAATTCTGGGTAGCATCAATCAAACTTGCGGCAGTAATCCATGGATCTTCACATGAACGTCCAGTTGGAATCAGCACACCTTCATAGCCTAAATTGTCTACCGCCACTGCAATTTGCTTCATATAAGCATGATCGACTTGACGCGCGCCTTTGCTGGTGCCTAAATAACGACTGTCACCATGGGTGGGAATAAACCAGAAAATTTTCATTATCAATATCCTTACAAATTTTACAGATTAGTGAGCTTTTGGTGCTGTCCAAACCGTGGTTTGAACTTGAATATTTTTCGGAATCAATTGAACCTGTTGGAACAGATCCGCAATCTGTTGCTGTGCCTGTACCACTTCAGGGCTTAAGGTCTGAATTGGAGACGGCTTCAGGCGTTTATCAATCACACGCTGGGCAATCGTGGTTTGCAAACCTGTACTTTGGGTGTATACGCTTAAGGCTTTTGGCTGATTGTTTAAGACCCATTGATCTGCCTGATTTAAGCCATGTAAAAACTGCGTTGTGGCTTGTGGATGTGCCGCGATAAATTTCGGATTACCGATATAGAACGAATAGGTTTTTGGGAAAGCCGTCCCATCAATCAGCACTTGGGCAGGCGCATCTTGTTCGGCAGCACTGAGGTAGGGTTCCCAAATTGCCCAAGCATCCACCGACTGTTTGTCAAAGGCGGCACGCGCATCCGCTGGAGGCAACCAAATGGGTTGAATGTCCTGCCAGCTGAGACCTGCTTTCTGCAAAATTTTTGCCAGCAATTCATGTGCACTCGAGCCTTTTTGTACCGCAATGCGTTTGCCTTTTAACTCCTGAATAGACTGAATGGCACTGCCTTTTGGAATCAGTAGGGCTTGGGAATTGGCAGGCACCAACTCATAACCGACATAACTCAAATCTTTCCCTGCGGCTTGGGCGAAGATCGGCGGAGTGTTGCCTACGGCACCAAAATCAATCGCACCCACTGCTAAAGCTTCTAGCATTTGCGGTCCTGCAGGGAACTCTTTCCATTCAATTTTGGCGTGCGGAAACTCCTGTTCAAACAACTTCTGCTGACGTGCTACCAATAAATTTAGGGAAGATTTTTGGTAACCAATCGCGAGCGTATCTACGGCTTTAGCCGTGTTTTGGTCAACTGCTTGGCTTTGGCTTGATTCAGATTTTTGGCAGGCACTGAGCGAAAGGATGAGTGCGGTAATACCAGCGAAAGTTATTGTTTTCAGTGTATTCATTTTGCTGTTCCTGAATATTATGGTGTCGTTTTTAAAATGGCGGTTTGAATGTCAATTTTGTGGGGAATCAGCTTTTGTTGATAAAAGGCATCCGCGACAAATTGTTGTTGTTGGGCAACCTCAGTGGAGATCGGCTGCACCCCAAATCCCATCCGCGAGATGGAACGGCTTAAGACGTCGATGGGTAAGCCCGTCGGTTGTTGTAATAGTTGCGCTGCTTGTGCTTGATGTTGAGCAACCCAAGTGGTGGTCTGATTGAGTTCATTCACCACGGTTTTTAAAATGTCAGGATGTTGCTGTGCAAATTTGCGATCTGCCAAGTAAAACTGATGGTTATTGACCAGCTTGTCCCCTGTAGCAAGTACTCGTGCGCCTAACTGCTGTTCGGCAGCCGCAAAGAACGGGTCCCAAATTACCCAAGCATCAACTGCACCACGTTCAAAAGCGGCACGTGCATCCGCAGGAGGGAGGTACACCACTTGAATATCGGAGAGTTTAAGTTGATTGGCTTCAAGCACTTTAAGCAACAAATAATGCACATTGGAGCCTTTGTTCAGCACCACGCGTTTGCCTTTCAAATCTTGAATGCTTTTCAGGTTTGAATTTTTCGGCACAATCAGTGCTTCAGCTAATGGCGCTGCTGGTTGATTGGCGACATAAACCAAATTGGAATTGGCGGCTTGGGCAAAAATTGGAGGGGCTTCACCTGCTTCACCCAACGCCACACTGCCGACATTTAAGCCTTCTAATAATTGTGGACCTGCAGGAAATTCGACCCACTTCACTTGCACGCCTTGCGCTGCCAAGGCTTTTTCTAAAGTGCCACGCTCCTTCACAATTGGTAAGATGCCGTACTTTTGAAAACCAATGTTTAAGGTGATGGTTTCTGCTTTTTGTGGGCTACAAGCCGCCATGAACATACTGCCTGCCACAACAGTCAAAACAATCCATGGACGTGCTGTAGTAGAAAGAGGCTTGCTCATGATGGTGATACTCCGCAAAAGATAAGGATGGATATAAGCTTGTGCAGATACGCTATAGCGCTTTCTTATGCGAAAAAAATAAAAAAATAGGGATTGGTCATGAAAAAAAAAGATAAATCAAAAGCTGCAAAACTTAGTGCAAAAACTGATTTAGCAAAAAGATAAAATATAAATTTATATTGATTTAATTATATGAAAATATTGGATTTATTTTTTATTGAACAGCTTTGGATAAGCTTATATCGTGAATGTATATAGCATCAGCAGCAGTTCAGCAGCTTGCCAGATATACAAAGCATAAATCCTGCTAAATCAGTGATCGGATCAACTCAGAAAATTAACCCTATTGAAAGGAAGTCGCATTAGGGCTTTACCAAAATCATGGTGATCTGGGTAAAGCATTTTTATGTGTGGATAGGGGATTCGTGTAATGCGCTGTGCATTTAAATCTGCTTTTTAAATACCAAGGAATTGCGTTGATAGTTATACAGGGCTTGGCGTGCATTCGGGAGTTCATCGACGTTGGCCGTTTCGAAACCATGTTCTAGGAACCAATGTGCGGTACGCGTAGTGAGTACAAATAATTGCTGTATGCCCAGACTGCGCGCTTTATCTTCCAGATAATGTAGGATTTGGCTGCCACGATTCGATTTACGGTAGCTTGGATGCACCGCGACACAGGCAATTTCGGCAGAGCGTAACTCATTGTCTTGAGCAGGAATCGGATACAGGGCTGCACAGGCGAGAATCATACCGTCGCGTTCAATCACGGCAAACTGTTCGATTTCCGTTTCCAGTCGTTCCCGTGAGCGATAGACCAAAATCCCGTCTTCTTCCAGCGGGCGCAGTAAATTGATCAGTCCACCCACATCCTGAATATTCGCCATACGCACATCTTCATAATGTGCATCCGTCACCAGCGTGCCTGAACCATCACGGGTAAACAGTTCTTCCAGTAAAGCACCATCATAAGTATAGGAAATCAGATGCACGCGATGCACGCCTTTGAGAGAGGCAATTTGTGCATTGCGTAACTGTTGCGCCAATTCTGGATTGGTATCTTGCGATTGCGCAATATATTGATCCAGCCGTTGTGGGGTAATCTCACGCTGTAATTGACCTTGAGCATTCTGCAAACCGTGTTGCTTGCCCAGAAAAATCAATTTATCAGCTTTTAAGCTGATGGCGGTTTTGGTCGCAACTTCTTCAGCAGGTAAGTTGAAGACTTCACCCGTGGTGGAATAACCCACAGGTCCGAGCATCACAATATTGTGTTGTTGCAGGTGCTTCTGAATCGCATCGGTATCGACACTGCGCACTTCACCTGTGAGTTGGAAATCAATGCCATCGCGAATTCCATAGGGTTTGGCGGTAATAAAATTGCCCGAAACTACATCAATGCGTGCACCATACATGGGGGAGTTGGCAAGCCCCATGGACAGTAAAGCTTCGATTTGCAGGCGAATGGAGCCGACGGCATTCATGACACAGCCCAGCGACTCACGCGTGGTGATACGACGGTGTTGATGGAATGGGGTGCTCAGGCCGCTGCTGTTTAAATTCTGGTTGATTTGTTGACGCGCACCATGCACCAGAATCAGTCGAATGCCGAGGGAATTGAGCAAGGCAATATCATGGATAATATGTTGAAAATTTTCATGCTGTACCGCTTCACCATCAAACATGATCACGAAGGTTTTGTTGCGGTGGGCATTGATGTAGGGTGCAGAATGTCGAAACCAGTGCACATATTGTAAGGTTGTGCTTTGTGATACATCGTTCGAATTCGCTTGCATGCCTATCTCAAAAAATTTGAATCAATAGTCGATTTTAATCAAAAAAATGGCAGGCGAACAATCTTAGATAAAAAAACACCTTAACTTGCGCTAAGGTGCCGAGGGAAGGGAATTCACACGAGAAGAAAAGATTAGCCAATAATATGCAGGATGCGGTTGTTACGCTCGTTGACTAAGACGTAATCGCCGTTAATTTTGTACCATTGCTGATTACGCGCAGGTTTGTGTAAGCGCTTTGCATCACGATAATCTACCGCATAGCGGGATGAGTCATAACCGCGTGGGAGGGTTTGACCGACGCGCCAATCACGGCTTGGGTTAATACGTTGATAGCGCTTGTCATTCCAGCGACCATCTTCTTTTTTCCAGTCACGGTCATGCTGTTCGGCATAGTGGCGTTCATCATAACGATGCTCATAGGCAGGCGCTGCAATTGCAGATGCGGTCACCGCGGTACCCAAGGTAAAAATAACAGCAGAAACGAATTTATTCATGATGTACCTCAATGTTTGTTGATGTGTTCCGATGAGATAAAGGTAGCGAACAACAGCAGAGAAATAATGAGAGCACTATTATGCAAATGTGAATTTGATGGAGAAAAAACGAAGATTGTAAATGCTTGCCACATAAGGGATACAAGCAAATCAGGCAATCAGGCTCGACCAAGGAGAGCGATGGATCACCAAAGGGTAGACATAAAAAAAGCCAGTCTAGAGATGAGCCAGACTGGCGAAAAAGGTAAAGGAAATTGCTAGCTGCTTAATCGTTCACAATGCGCAAAATACCATTGCTGCCAGAATCAATTAAAATGTAGTCATTGTTGATTTTGTACCATTGTTGATTGCGTGCAGGTTTAGGCAAGTTATGTTCTTTGTATCCGACTTTATAGCCGTTGCCACGATAATGCTGCGGCATGACATAACCTGTTTGCCATTGATGCTGCTGTAGACGTTTTACCCCGCGTTCTTCACGCATGCGGCGTTTGTCTTGAATACGTTCATCACCTTGATCAAAATCACGAAAGTCGCGCCCCTTACCTTGATTATTGCGGGGATGGTCATCACCACGATTATCAAAGTGAGGTGCAGCAGAACTCAGGCTGCTTGCCATCAATGCACTGAAAGAAATGGTCAATATTGCCATCGTCTTCTTCATGTTGACCCCTCGTTATCGATGTGTTCATTTCACAGTTCTTAATGTACGAAAAAAATGCAGAGAAACTGTGAAGGAATTGGATTAATTCTTTAAAAAAATAGATAAATTAAGAATATTATCCATGAAATCATCAAGTTTGGAAATCTTTCTAAAGTGGCAAGTTGTGCTGTTCAGTACCTTCAACGCGGTCAAAGCGTGCAAAGATTCAGCGCTAGCGTTCGATTTCATGAGGGTTCACGAAGGCAAAAAAACAGTTAATTCCACTGTTCAACCAGATGCTGCAAGCCATCTACAGCTTCAATCACAGCACGGGCTTGCTGTGCGTCATCTAGGGCGTGTACCAATGTTTCAGGCAGTTGCAGGGATTGAATTGAACGAATCAGTTCAACTTTGTGCTGTAAATCAGTCATGAAAAAAGTCCCCTTAAATTGTGCTGCTGAGTCTGTCTGCACAGTTTAGGGAAGACCTGTTGATTTATAAAACCGAATATATTTATAAAATTAATAAAATAAAACGATGATGAGATAAAAAATCCTTTGTAGGTCACAAAGGATTTTTAAATTCACCTAGCTCAAGTTGAAAAGACTTCAATCCTGAGCATCAATGCTTTGTCCACTCATATGTAGGCTATCATCGCCCATCAAATACAGATAGGCCGGCATGATTGATTCCGGTGTTGCCAAGGTTTTCGGATCTTCATCAGGATAGGCTTTGGCACGCATTGCCGTGCGGGTGGCACCCGGATTCAGGCAATTGAAACGGACATTTGGATGCTGATTTTCTTTGGCGAATAATAGGCTCACGGCTTCAATGGCAATTTTAGACACCGAATAAGCACCCCATTTTTCTCGTACCTGACGACCAACGCCAGAACTGGCAAACACGACAGAGGCATGTTCAGACTTTTGCAGCAGCGGCAGCAGTTCCTGCGTCAAAATGAAAGGCGCACGCAAGTTCACGGCCATGACATCATCCCAAACATCAATGGGGTAATTCTCCAGTTCGGTACGCTCACCCAAGATGCCCGCATTATGCAAAATGCCATCGAGACGACCGAATTGTTTATCTAAAGTGTCATACAGCAGTTCATAGTCGCGCGGTGAAGCACTGGACAATTGCAGCGGCAAAATCGCAGGTTGCGGAGCACCCAAACTTTCAATCTCATCGTAAAGGACTTCCAGTTTGTTCAGGGTACGACCGTGTAACACCACAGTCGCACCGTGCAGTGCATAGCTGAGTGCGGCAGCACGACCAATGCCATCGCTAGCCCCTGTAATTAAAATGATGCGATCTTTAAGTAGATCTGGGCGAGGTTGATATTCGGAATATTTCATGGTCACCTCCTTCTTATTTTTACTTCATCAAGTTTATGTATTTATCGCATTGTTGAGCATGAGTTTTTGTTGAATCGCGTGTTGTAATTCGGTCACAGTGTTCACAATACAATTCGCCTGCCACGCAGCGAGGTCATCTTTGTGTGCCAGCGGTAAATAGCCATACGCTGCCAAAATCGTGTACATCTGGGCATGGCGACCCGCATCAATATCACGTGGATGATCACCCACATAAATACATTGTTCCGCAGGCAGTTGCAATTGCTTTGCTGCCAGATACATTGGCTCAGGATCAGGTTTGGTTTTGCTGACATCTTCAGGACACACCAATACGGCACAGCGTTCAGTCAGATTCAGCGCAGCCAATAAAGATTCACTCAGTCCGCGTGGTTTGTTGGTGACAATGCCCCAAGGAATGTTCTGCTGTTCCAGTTCTTCCAAAAGTGGAGTCATTCCTGCAAACAGGTCGGTATCTACCGCAATATCTGCGCCGTACAAATCCAGAAAGCGTTGGCGATGTGCCAGAAACACGGGATCATCTACCGCAAGTTCGGGATAAACCAGTTTAACCATGGCACGCGCACCTTCAGAGACTTGGGTGCGAATCAGTTCGGCATTGACAATCTCACGTCCTTCATCACGGCACATACCTTGAATAATGCGAATGAAGTCCGCGGCGGTATCAATTAAGGTGCCATCGAGATCGAACAGAACGGCTTTCATTCTGCACCTGCTTTCACGGTATAGACCATGTAGTTGACATCGACATTCGGTGCCAACCAGTAGCGTTTGGTCAATGGATTGTAATGCAGTCCTGTCATATCTTTCAGATTTAAGCCCGCTTGACGAATATCATGCGCCAACTCAGATGGCTTAATAAATTTATGATAATCATGTGTGCCTTTTGCCAACATTCTTAAAATGTATTCTGCCCCAATGATCGCGAATAAGTAGGCTTTTGGATTGCGGTTGATGGTCGAGAAAAATACATGTCCACCAGGTTTGACCAAAGTCTGGCAGGCTTGAATAATCGAGGCAGGATCTGGGACATGTTCCAGCATTTCCATACAGGTCACGACATCGTATTGTCCTGCTTGTTCTAGCGCCAATTCTTCGACAGGCACTTGGCGATATTCGATGTTTTGTACGCCTTCTTGTTCTGCATGAATACGTGCCACATTCAGGGGAGCAACACCCATATCAATCCCAAGCACTTGCGCACCACGACGCGCCATGCTTTCTGCCAAAATGCCGCCACCGCAGCCCACATCGAGGACTTTTTTGCCTGCGAGACCATTGACCCGTTCATCAATCCAGTTGAGGCGCAGTGGGTTAATTTGGTGTAAAGGTCGGAATTCAGAATGCTGATCCCACCATATAGCAGCGAAGGCTTCAAATTTGGCAATTTCTTGCGGATCAACATTTAATTGCGACATTGGTGCTACCTCAACCCAGTTGTTTTCATATAAAGATCAATACGGCTAGTGTAGCGTTAATTCTAAAAAAAGCGATAAAAGCAGTAAAAAAGTTCACAGAAGGAAAACGAAATCGACTAAATTGTTTTATAGTTTTCGCATAAGCTCATCATAATGATTTAGAGGACAACAAACGCAATGAAAAAATTCCTTTTGGGTAGCCTTGCAACGGCCGTATTTGCATTTTCTGGTAGTGTTATGGCCGCCGATTTTGTAGCAGGGAAAGACTACACTGTAGTTGCAAACCCAGGCAAAGTTGAAGTGCCAGGAAAAATCGAAGTGCGTGAATTCTTTTGGTATGGTTGCCCGCATTGCTTTAAATTAGAACCGCATATGCAAACATGGTTGAAGAATATTCCAAAAGATGTGCGTTTTGTACGTACCCCAGCAGCCATGAACCCAATCTGGGAGCAGGGTGCACGAGGTTACTATGTCTCTGAAGCATTGGGCGTGCGCAAAAATACGCATTTACCATTGTTCCATGCCATTCATGTCAATGGTCAACAGATTTTTGATCAGCAGTCACAAGCAAAATTCTTTAGCAAATATGGTGTGCCTGAAGCTAAATTTAACAGCATGTTTAACTCTTTCCCAATCACGTCTAAAGTTGCACAATCACAGCAACTGGCGAGACAGTACCAGTTAACAGGTGTGCCTGCGGTGGTGGTGAATGGTAAGTATGTGGTGCAAGGCGAAGATGCCAAAGTCACGCAAGTGGTGAGCTACTTGGTCGAGAAAGAGCGTAAAGCCAAATAAGAGCAAAAACGTGAAAAAAACCTGCATTGTTGCAGGTTTTTTTATGCCTTATGGTCCAGTATTTCTGCTGCGCATGCGGGTTCAACATGGGCAATACCACCAAATAAAAGCTGAATCTGGCGTTGGGTTTGCTGTTTAAAGTGTAGTTGTTGAATTGAATCAGTATTGCCTTGATGAGTCAGGTTGATCCATGACATCGCCCAATTCAAAGACTGGTTGATTAAAATATTGGCCAAACTTTGTAAATCTTGCGTCGAATACAGATGTTGTGGCTGTTTTACCTGACTTAAATCATGACTCAGGTCATCAACCAGCGAATCAATTTCACGTGCGATTGCCTGACGTAATAAGGTAGAGCCACCCCAACGTTCAGCACTGAAAAAAATCCACCATTCAGGGTGCTGCTGCACTGCGTTGAGAAACTGATGCAAATGCAGATCAATGTCTGCATCGGGCTGAAACAGTGTGGCAAGTTTAAGCTGATGTAAAACCCGTTTCAGTTGCAAGGCAACCCGATCAACCAGTTCTAAGCCCAATTCATCTTTATCGTGGAAATGCCGATAAAAAGCGGCAGGTACTAATCCCACAGATCGAGTAATTTCTCTCAGACTCATGCTGCTAAAGGAAAGTCCAGACGAACTTAAACCTAAAGCCGCATCCAAGAGGGCTTGGCGGCTTTGTTGTTTGCGTTCATCTCTTATCGACATAGTCACACTCAGCAGGGTTTGGCTGAGTTTAACAAATTTATTGCTGATTAAAACAGCATCTTGCTCCACCTGAATTCAGCGGCTTATCGCCCATCTCAGAGTTTTTTAGCGACTGTTTCACGGATATGCCATTTGCTGAGAGCGCATCTGCTATACTTGGGCGCAACGAATTTCAGTCAAGCTAAAAGGCGAATTATGCGTATCGACCAACGTACTCTAGATCAATTACGTGATGTAAAAATTACACGCAATTACACACGTTATGCCGAAGGTTCTGTGCTGGTTGAATTTGGCCATACCAAAGTGTTGTGTACGGCTAGTATTGATAATTCTGTACCTCGTTTCCTGAAAGGCAAAGGACAAGGTTGGGTAACCGCGGAATATGGCATGTTGCCACGTTCAACCCATACTCGGAGTGACCGTGAAGCGGCACGTGGCAAACAGTCAGGTCGTACCCAAGAAATCCAGCGTTTGATTGGTCGTAGTTTACGTGCCATGGTGGATTTAAAGAAACTGGGTGAAAACACCATCACCATCGACTGTGACGTGATTCAGGCTGATGGTGGTACACGTACTGCGGCAATTACCGGCGCAGCAGTTGCTCTGGTTGATGCAATGAATGTTTTGCTGGAACAAAAGAAAATTAAGCATGATCCACTCAAAGGTTTGGTGGCTGCGATTTCTGTCGGTATCTTTAAAGACGAAGTCTTATTGGACTTGTGCTACGAAGAAGATTCAAACTGTCAAACGGATTTGAATGTGGTGATGACCCAAGCAGGCGAATTCATTGAAATTCAAGGTACGGCAGAAGACAAGCCATTCACTCGCGCTCAAGCCAATGCGATGCTAGAAATGGCAGAGCAGGGGATTCAAGCGCTCATTCAGAAACAGCAAGAAGCTTTAGGCTGGTAATAGGCTTGATGGTTTAAACATAAAAAATGCACCTGACAGGGTGCATTTTTTTTACAAAAGTGAATCAAATCAAACTCAATTGATAACAGGCACTTAATGATATCGTCATGATCACAGCGTAGACTGCATGCCATCAATTTGATTGGAGCAGGCTGCGATGGCTCAATTTTTTATCCTCTTCTGTGCAGTGGTGACCTTTGCCATTATGGCATGTGATCCACGTCCTACTGAACTTTCCCAAACCGCTTCGGCATGGGATAAATCAGAAAATATTAAGACGATAGACCAACCCGTTTCAAAAGAGACATCGATGTTATAACGTTTTATCCTACTTTTTTGCTAAAAGTTGATAGGTATAATTTTTGCCATTTAACACATCCATATTTAAATCTTTATATTGATTCAACAGTTGCGGATGCGGGTATTTACATTCAGGATTTAGTTCGACCCCTGTTGAGTGAATCGCACTGTAACAAGAATTCACTTCCTGAATAAATTGATAATAAGGCGGAAGTGGTAGTTGCGCTGCGGTGAGGACTTTCGGTGCCAGAAAATGTGCTGCAATATTTTTTTGCTGGAAAAGACTGCGATCGATTGGGTAGTTACTCCAAACAGCCAATGGCGTACTGAAAAATTTCACATCTTTCTTTTCTGCTTTTTCTTGCTCTGAAGCAAAGAAATGCAAGTCATCATAGACCTGACCTAAATTCGGTAAATGATCCCCAAAGAAAATCACAATAGTTGGACGTTCTAGTTGTTTTAAATCTTGCAGTAATTTTTCAACATGTTGGTCAGCACGCTGTAAGCCAGTGAGGTAAGTATTCAGTTGGCGTTTCGAGCGGTCACTGAGCCCTTGTTGGTCAATGTTGTAATGATCTTTACCGTAACGATCATCATTGTAGTTGAAGTGATTTTCTACCGTAATCGCATAAATGAACTGGGGTTGTTCGGTATGTTTGAGTTGTGTGCGGATGGATTGATAGAGCAAATCATCGGTTGCCCAGCCGGCTTGATTGATATATTTGGCACGATCTTGTGCGCTGGTCATATTTTCCAGAGAAGTAAAACGATTAAAACCTAAATTTTGATATACCGTATTGCGGTTATAAAAAAACTTGCCGCTGTTATGCATGGCGGTGGTGTCATAGCCCAGACTATTCAGATAGGTGGCTAGGGAATAGGTGGGACGCTTCAGTTTGGATACATACATCAACTCATTATGGTTGAGATAAATATTCAAGCTGGTCAGTACTTCAAATTCGACATTGGCCGTACCGCCACCAAAAGCTGGAGAAAGCAGTTGTGAAGTTTGATAGCGATCTAACGTTGGGGTGATGTTCTGAGGAATACTTTTGCCTAACTGACGGGCATCCCAATGTGCCTCACTCATGATCATCACAATATTGGGTTGTTGTTCAGTATGTGTAGCAGTCGTCGTTGTTTGGCTAAAAGGGGTATACAACGCTTTGATGGTTGGCTCTGGAATATTCTCTGTAAAGAGTTGAGTATTTAAGCTATCTACGGATTTAGAAAAGAAAAAGGGGATAAAGCCAATTTTCTGAATGGTGAGATGGTCGCCAATCCAATCACCTTTGGTATTTGGAAAAGACTGTCGATATTCACAAACCCAGTTTTGAGGGTTTTGTTTACAGAGTAGACCAAAATTATTGCTAAAGTTGGCGCTAATAAAAAATCCTAAAGCAAGGAGAGACAGCACGGCATTCGAGAAAAAAAGACGTTTTTTCTCTAGGCGCTCTTTACGGTAAAGAAATACCATCAGTGCAATACATAAAGCAACGCCTGTAAACACTGAAAATTTGAGTAACCAAGGAGCGACGATAAAGGTTTCTTTAATGAGTAAGAAATCACTGGGAACGAGGCTAGCAGATAAATATTTTTCTTTTTGCGCGTTGACAAAAATCAGCAATAAGAAAATAAATTGGCTAAAGAAAATGGTAATGAATGTCTTTCTAAACAATAAGTAAATAAAGGAAATTAGCGCGTAATTAATTAACACTGAAATAACGATTTTAGCGCCGTTCAAGTGAAAATATTGTTCAGGATTGTTGAGAATTCGTGGTAGGGCTGGGTAGAGACAAAAAAAGACCACAGACACGAGCGCAATCAGCAAAAAAAGACTTTGCTGTTTCCAGATATTCATAGCAATTGTTTGGGAGGAGAAAGGCAAGCCGAAATTATAAAACTTTGCAGATAATTTTCAATCAACTTTGATAGGTCGGCAAGTTTAGGTGATCACCTTATTGTGTGATCACCTTAATGTAATCAATGATTAACCATTAAAACGCATCGATAAATCAATCGCTTTGACATCTTTAGTGAGTACGCCCATTGAAATATAGTCAACACCGGTGGTAGCCACTTGGCGTAAATTATCGATGGTAATGTTGCCAGAGGCTTCCAGTTTGCAACGTCCTGCCACATGTTGAACTGCATCAATCATTTGTTGTTGACTAAAATTATCCAACATCACGATATCTGCTTGAGCTTCAAGCGCTTGGTTCAATTCATCCCAAGTTTCCACTTCAACTTCTACAGGTTTGCCTGGTGCAATTTGATGGGCTTTGGCAATGGCTTCAGCAATGCCACCCGCCGCCATAATATGATTTTCTTTAATTAAAAAGGCATCAAACAGACCTAAGCGGTGATTCTGACCGCCACCAATTGCAACAGCATATTTCTGCGCAATTCGTAAACCAGGAATGGTTTTGCGCGTATCTAGCAGTTTGGTATTTAAGCCATCCAGTTGTTTAACATAATCCGCAGTTTTGGTCGCCACGGCTGATAGCGTCTGAATAAAGTTCAGGGCAGGGCGTTCAACCGTTAATAGACTGCGTGCCGAGCCAGCAAGTTTTAAAAAAGCTTCATTGGCAAGTACTTGATCACCATCTTGTTTTAACCAAGTCACCTGAACTGAAGCATCAAAAGCCTGAATTAAGGCATTGACCCACGGTTGACCCGCTAAAATCATGTCTTCGCGGCTAATAATGGTTGCCGTCGCTTGCTCATCTTCAGGGGTCAATAAAGCTGTAATATCCCCATCCCCAATATCTTCTTGGAGTGCTTGTTGAATATTGATTTGAATTGATTGTTCAAGCAACGCTGGAGAAATGCTCATAGTCTTTCCGTGTCTTTTTTAACCCATGAAAATTGCGCGTTATCTTAACACTGTTCTGATGCAAATAGATTTGTTCTGTGCAGTTTATTCTGTAGATTTGAGATTTCATGATGAAAGTTTTAGCATGGTGCAAATACCGATTAACCCTCCATATAATTAGGAATGGATTATGCAGCAGGCTTCATCTTTTCAGGTTGTCGATGGTCAACTCATCGGTGCGAAGCAAATTCCATCGCCCAATTTTAATCAGCGACCCGAGACAGCCCAAATTGAATTGGTGGTGATCCACAACATCAGTTTGCCGCCGTCGCAGTTTGGGGGAGGCTATATCCAGCAATTTTTCCAAAACCAGCTGGATCCGAGCGTGCATCCTTATTTTGAAAGCATTCAAGAACTCAAGGTTTCGGCACATTTGCTGATCCTGCGTACGGGTGAAGTACTGCAATTTGTGAATTTAGCCCAACGTGCTTGGCATGCGGGACGTTCTACTTATTTGGGGCAGCAGGAATGTAATGATTATTCCATTGGCATTGAGCTTGAAGGCAGTGATGATACGGCTTTTGAAGAACAGCAATATCAGGTTTTAGCGCAAGTAATTGTCAGCTTGCAGCAAGCTTATCCTGCGATTCAACAGCATCTGGCAGGACACTCCGATATTGCGCCAGAGCGTAAAACGGATCCAGGTCCGTTCTTTGACTGGGTTAAATTACGCACCTCGATTCAACAGATTAAGAATGCAAAATAAAAAGACATTTCCGTTGAGATTAATCATTTAACAACGATTTTCTTTCACAAGTTTCATTACAATAGCGACTAATTTTTTTACTGGGTGGTTACGATGGCGCTTTGGCGATCGACCTTTATTGTCAGTGCAATGACCATGTTGTCTCGCGTACTTGGTTTAGTCCGCGATATCGTCTTGCTCAATGTGTTTGGTGCAGGTAAGGATTTCGATACGTTCGTCGTCGCTTTCCGTATCCCCAATTTTTTTCGGCGTTTGTTTGCGGAAGGGGCGTTTTCACAAGCCTTTATTCCAGTTTTAACTGAATATAAAACCAGTAAGGCACACGAAGAAGTCCAGATTCTCATCAGTCGAGTTTTTGGCGGATTGCTGACGGTAATGACCTTGCTGACATTTATTGCAATGGTCGCTGCCCCAGCAATTTTGTATATCTATGCACCAGGGTTCCATGCCGATCCAGAGAAATTTGATCTGGCCGTGAGCATGTTCCGTCTGACCATACCGTATTTAATGTTCATGTCACTGACGGCCTTTGCTAGCAGTATTTTGAACAGTTATGGTTCTTTTTCGACCCCTGCATTTGCGCCTGTTTTACTCAATGTGGCAATGATTGCAGGGGCATGGTGGCTTACACCGTATATGGCTCAGCCAATTATGGCATTGGGTTGGTCAGTGGTTGCTGCAGGGGTATTACAGCTTGCGATCCAGATTCCAGAGTTGTGGCGTAAGAATCTGTTGATTCCACCTAAGGTTGACTTTAAGCATGAAGGTGTCGATCGCATCATGAAGTTGATGCTGCCTGCCTTGTTTGGTGTTTCCGTCACGCAGATCAATTTATTGCTGAATACCATCTGGGCATCGTTTATGCAGGATGGTTCGGTGTCATGGCTCTATAGTGCGGAACGTATGACTGAGTTGCCACTCGGCTTAATTGGTGTGGCGATTGGAACCGTGATTTTGCCGTCTTTGTCGGCACGACATGCGGAACAGGATCAACATAAATTCCGTGGCATGATGGACTGGGCGGCCAAAGTGATTGTTTTAGTTGGTTTACCTGCCAGTATTGCGCTATTTATGCTCTCGACCCCGATTATTCAAGCCTTGTTCCAACGTGGCGAATTCACTGTAGAAGATACTCAAATGACGGCTTTGGCTTTGCAGTGTATGAGCGCTGGGGTAATTTCTTTTATGTTGATTAAAGTTTTTGCGCCTGGTTTCTATGCTCAGCAAGATACCAAAACTCCTGTACGTGTGGGTTTAATGGCAGTAGCCGCCAATGCCATTTTAAACGTGGTGTTTATTGGTTTCTTTAAGCTGATCGATTGGCACGCTGAACATATGGCCTTAGCACTGGCTTCCTCAGGCTCGGCTTTGGTCAATGCAGGAATGCTGTATTTCTATCTGCATAAACGCCATATCTTCCGCTTTGGTCCACATTGGAAAAAACTGTTTTTACAATATGGGGTCGCCAATATTGTGATGATTGCAGCTTTGGCTTATGGTTTAACTTGGTATGATGGTACCATGTCACAATGGATGCGTGTTGCTGAAGTGATTGGCTTGTGTGTACTTGGGGTTGTGGCATATCTGATCGGATTAATTTTTATGGGCTTCCGTCCACGAGATATTCGACCATAATTGATGCATGATTTCCCCAAAAGCCTTGTTTAGAATGTAAAAAAGGGACTGAAATCAGTCCCTTTTATTTTTAAGGGAGTACTTGTAATAATTCCACATCGAAAATCAGGGTGCTATTCGGCTCGATAATATCTCCTGAACCAATCTGACCATAGGCGAGATTAGAAGGGATAAAGAAGCGATATTTTGCCCCTTCTTTCATTAATTGTAAGCCTTCGGTCCAGCCTTGAATCACCTGATTCACTTGGAATTCGGCAGGGTGCTGACGAGCAATCGAGCTATCGAAGACTGTGCCATCAATTAATTGCCCTTCATAGTCGACTTTGACTTTAGAGCTCATTTTAGGAGTTTTACCTGTACCAGTTTTAAGTACTTGATATTGCAGACCTGAAGCAGTGGTTTGCACGCCCGCTTTTTTTGCATTTTCAGCTAAGAAAGCAGTACCAATTTTACTGTTGGTTTCAGCTTGTTTTTTTAACTCTAACAGTTGTTGCGCTTCAGCCTGCTTTTTATATTGGGTTAAAATTCGCGCCATTTCTTCATCAGTTAGAGATGCATCTTTGCCCTGAGCTGCTTCGCGAAGCCCTTGAATAAAGGCTTCTAGATTTAAATCTTTCATTGAGTCGGCATTACTACGGCCCATCAAATAACCAAAACTATATCCAACTTGCTCAGAGGTGGAGCTGTTGGTGGTAATTGGCTTGGCAAAAGTAGTTGCACTCATGAGGAGGGTGGATGCCAAAAGTATTTGTATTTTCATTCAATCTTCCTAAAATTGTTCGTGACGTGATTTTCGAAGCAATCAAAAATCTCTAAGACAGGACTTTTTATGTTTTAGTGTCTTTAATTTTTAATCCGTCTAGGCTCTGGTGCTATAAAAAATGGTTCTATTTGATTCAAACTTTTTATGTCAGAAGTCTATTGCCTAAAGTGAAAGAAGGAGAGCTAAGCTCTCCTCTATTCTTATTTGACTTTAATCAATTCGACATCAAAGATTAACGTGCTGTTCGCAGGAATGGTGCCAGGCACACCTTGTTCGCCATAACCCAATTTAGCAGGGATAAACAACGTCGCTTTGCCGCCTTCCTTCATGAGCTGTAAACCTTCGGTCCAACCAGGAATCACTTGATTCAATGGGAATTCAATTGGTTCACCACGTTGAATTGAGCTATCAAAGACTTTGCCATCCACCAGTTTGCCTGTGTAGTGTACCGTCACGACAGAGTCGGCAGCGGGCTGTTTGCCAGTCCCTTCTTGAGTAATAATGTATTGCAAACCAGAAGCGGTTGTTTTTACTCCAGGTTTTTTGGCATTTTCAGTCAGGAAGCTATCGCTGGCAGTTTGAGCATTTTTAGCTTGATCTGCTTGTTTCTGCTGCATTTCTTGTTGGAATTGCTCATAAGCTTTTTTTAATTCTTCTTCTGTGTACGCAGGTTGTGTACGAGCATGCCCTTCACGAACGCCTGTGACAAAGCTATTGATGTCAAGTTCAGGTGGTGTTTGGTGTGCAACTTCATAACCTAAAGCATAACTAATTTTTTCAACAGCAGAAGCATTTTTAGAGGCTTTTGATGTGATGGCTTCAGGGTGTTTGGTTGCATAATAAACTGGAACAAGTGCAGCACCGCCTAAAATTACAGCAACAGCGATGGGTAAGGCTTTACTCATAGGGTTTTCCAAAATTCATTGTAGTAATCAAAATTTGCTAATATTTTAGCAAATTTTTTAAAGCATAGATGGTATTTCAACCAGCTTAATAATTGGATATTACTATATGCCTGTATCAGCAAAGAAGCTATAACAGACTGATAAGCTAAAACATTTATTATACAAATAAAAAAGGACCAGCATTATGCTGATCCTTTTAAGTTAAATAGAAGTTAGAGATCAATCATCTTTGGTATTTTTATAGGCATAAGCGTAGTTATAACCATAACTTGAACCAGCCGTGCGTTGAATATCATTCAAGATAATACCTGTCACTTTAACGCTCGCTTGTTCAAAGCGGTTAACGACTAATTCAAGTTCTTTAATTTGAGTCTTACCATAACGTGCGATGACAAGGTTAACGCCTGCATATTGCGAAATGATTATGCCGTCAGTTACTGCTAAAATAGGCGGAGTATCAATAATAATATGATCAAACTGATTAGAAAGTTGCTCAACAAGAAGCTTAAATCGCTCAGTGCTAAGTAGCTCAGATGGATTTGCTGGGCTTTTACCACGAGTAATTACAGAAAGGTTTTCAACCTCAGTAGATTTAAGTATCTGGTCTAATGGTTGTTGTCCATTCAGATATTCAGCTAATCCCTTTTGATTATCTTGATGGAAGTATTTATGTAAATACCCACGTCGTAAGTCTGCATCTATTAAAAGAACACGTTTATTACTTTGCGCCAGAATCACGGCAAGGTTGGTTGAAACAAAGGATTTACCGAGTTCTGGTGCTGGTCCAGAAATCATGATCACATTATTTCGCGCATTATTCAGAGCAAAATGAATGGCTGTACGCATACTCCGCAAGCTTTCAATCGCGATATCATCGCTATTCTTGACTGCAAGAATTGGAATATGCTTCTTCTTCTTGATAAGATTAATACGACTTTCTTGTATAGGTGAACGTGGTACTGTTGCATAGACAGGAAGGTCTAGTTCAGTTTCAATTTGACCAGAATCTTTAATGCCTGTGCGTAACATATTTCGCATTAATGCCACAAGGACACCAATGAAGCCACCAACAAAAATGGAAAGCAATAATACCAATAATTTTTTAGGTTTAATTGGTTCAATTGGTAACACCGCTGTATCTACGATACGGACATTACCAATCTCACCAGCTTTGGCAATTCGTAACTGCTGATAAGAATTCAAGAGGGTAGTATACAGCTGTTGCTTAACTTCAACTTCACGATATAGCTGTAAATAGCGGCGTTGCAGGTCTGGTAATTGTTTTAATGTTGCATTGAGTTCTTTAATTTTACTATTAATTGCTGCAAGTTGAGCATCAATTTGCTGTATTGCTGGGTGTTCAGCAGTATATTTTTCAGAAAGCTCGGCTTGTTTTTGTTCTAATGCAATTTTTTGTGTTTCAAGATTAATACTTTGGGTCAAATAGAGTTCAGATTCTTTGGTGACATCTACTGTATTGTACTGTTCACGGAATTTATTGAACTCGCGTTCAGCTACATCAAGCTGCTGTTTAAGCTCTGGAAGTTGTTCATCAAGAAATTTTAAAGTCTGAGCTGTTTCTGCAGAACGACGTTCAATATTTTGTTTACTGTATGCTGCTAAAATTGAGTTTAAAACTTTGGTAATGTGTTCTTTATCTGATCCTTGGTATTTTAATCCAAGTACGCCTGTGAGTTTACCTTTCTCAGCTACAGAATAATTCTCTAGAATAGAATCAACGGTAGCAGTTAAAGACATTTTCTGAACATTATAGCTTGAGTTCAAATTTGCTCGAGTAAAAATGCCAATATTCCAAAGACCCAAAGCAGTGTTACCTTGATTAAATTGATTCAGCTTTCCTTTAAAGACAACGTCATCTGTTTCTTTGTCTGTTAGTGTAAATTGCTGGTTCTCAAAACTTAAAAGTAAAGGTTTATCTAAGTACTCTACAGGAACATTAAATTTTTTTATCTGAAAAGAATGCTCATTGTCATGAAAAATGACTGCTTGCGGTAAATATTCTGTTTGGTAGATATCTTGATTGAGCAGGCGATGGAAGATCGTATCATCCGTAGAAGAAATACTAAAATCTAAATGTAGTTGCTGGATGACTTGTCCGAGAACCAAACGTGATCTCAAAATCTCAATTTCTGCTTGGGCTGGTGACTTTTGATCCACCATAGATGATAAGTCACCAAGAAGGGCTGCAGCACCTGCTCCCTTACTATCTTCAACCTGGATTAATGCATCTACAGCGTAAATATCATGTGTTGTTCTTAAATAAAGTAGTGCACATACAAGACTAAGGATGATACATAATGCAATCAGTTTCCATTGAGCAATTAGCGAAAAGAAAAGCTCTTTTAAATCAATTGTATCTTCTGTATTGGTATTTTGGCTCATAATTTTGCTATCAATGGGTTAAATATGTTTCTTCCAGTCACTTATACAGCTTTGTATAAGTTGACAGGTATCATCAAAAACAGTTTGTTCATGCTGGTAAGGATCTGGCACATTTTTTCCTTGCCAATGCCCTAATCGGAAAGTTTTTCCTTTGGAAAAGGGCCATGTTTGTTCAATATGCTTTTGCTGATTTTGACTCATGACTAAAATTAAATCTGATTTTTTAATCAAGTCAGCATTTAGTTTTTTAGCAATATGCGGCTGCATGTTGATGCCATGTCTTTGCATGCATAAAATCGCTTTATCATCAGCACTATGACCAATTAAACCAGAGATTCCAGCTGATTCAACATGAAGTTGAGGAAATTCCTGCTTTAAAAAATATTCAGCCATCGGGCTACGACAAATATTTCCAATACAGACCACGAGAATATTCTGAATTTGCATTAGTTCCCCAACCGATCAATATTATATAAGGCATTAGAGAAAGGTAAAATTTGGGTCACAATACGCTGCCAACGAGCCAGTCCAGTCGAGTCGACATAAACAATATCATTGCTGTGCATTTTAAACTGATTGGCTAAGCCAAAATCACCTAGACTGAGTAAGTTCATGTGATATAGCTCGGTTTGTTGTGTTTGTGCATCACTTCGTAAGATATAAATACGGCTTGCACTGGCAGTATTTGGGTTTAAACCTAAACTTTCACCCAATACATCACTCAACGTCATACCTTGATCACGCATCAACAGAGATTGGTTCTTGCCTGATTCGCCCATCACGTATATTTTTTGATTTTCTTTAGAATTTACATATAAAGTATCGTTAGGTTGAATTAGTAGGTTGTGCAGAGAATAACCTGCTTTTTCTAATTCAATGCTATTAAGGTGGTAAGTACGACCTTGACGAACTAGGGTAATAGATGTGTTATCACCATATTGAGTATTGACGCCTCCTGCCAAGCCTAAAGCTGTATAAACACTAACTGGTTGATCACTCAGGAAGAATTGCCCCCCTTTCATCACATTTCCCTGCACAGAAAAACGTTGTCCTTGATAAGAGAGAACACGGGCGATTACATCTGGGGTTTTTAAATAACGTGACAGCTGGCTACGAAGCTCTTGGTTCACTTGAGGAAGTGATTTTCCTGCCGCCTTATACCGTCCAATAATGGGAAATTGAATATAGCCGCTTTGATCAATTTGGAAACCATTCGCTTGAATAGATTGATCATTATTGGCATTGCTTATCGGTGGCGTAATTTCAGGATAAGCCCATAAATAGATTGATAAAATATCACCTGGGCTAAGTTTGTAGGTAAGTTGGGAATGGCGAAACAAACTCGAAAAATCTTTTGAATCAGTATCTTGATTTAACTGTATTTGACGTAACGTATTTTGATTCAGTTGTATTACATTGACTGAGCTTCCTAGCTCGGTTTGATAGACTCCCTGTTCGGGTAAATCATATGTTTGCAGGCCAGGCGATAAAGCACAACCGACAGTGCTGAGTGTGAACCCCAAGAGGCCAATATATTGTAGAAATTTCACTCTGAACCCTATTATAAAAATATTTCAATCTTTGGATGAGATTGAGTGTATCTATTCAAAATTTAGCTAACTATAACAAATTGTATAATTTATTTATACTCATTTGCGTAAAGACAAAATGGATTTCTGTTATATTACCCAATAGCCAATAAAATGGCATTTAATTTATTCCAAAGTCAATGAGTATGGGCGTCAAGGCAAACACATGTTGCAAAAATCTGAATTAAAAATAGCAATTATTGGTCTGGGTTATGTGGGTTTGCCATTGGCGGTAGAGTTTGGAAAGCAAATCCCAGTTATTGGATTTGATATCTATCAAAAACGTATTGATGAATTAAACGGTGGTCAAGATTATACTTTAGAGGTTTCGCCAGAAGAACTACAAGCAGCGACACAACTTTCTTATACTGCAGACTTGCAAGATCTACAGCACTGTAATTTTTTTATTGTGACTGTACCTACGCCAATTGATGATTTTAAGCAACCTGATTTAACTCCCTTAATTAAGGCATCTGAAAGTATCGCTAAAGTCTTAAAGCGAGGTGATATTGTGGTGTATGAGTCTACGGTTTATCCAGGTGCTACTGAAGAAGTGTGCATACCAGTGTTAGAGCACATTTCTGGTCTTAAGTTTAACCAAGACTTCTTTGCGGGTTATAGTCCTGAACGTATTAATCCTGGTGATAAGTTACATCGTGTCACCAATATTTTAAAGATTACTTCAGGCTCGACACCAGAAGCTGCTGCTTATGTTGACCAAGTTTATAATTTAATTGTGGAAGCAGGCACACATAAAGCACCGAGTATTAAAGTTGCTGAAGCTGCGAAAGTCATTGAAAACACGCAAAGAGATGTCAATATTGCTTTAATAAATGAGTTAGCATTGATTTTCAATAAATTAGACATTGATACTGAAGATGTACTCAAAGCAGCAGGTACGAAATGGAATTTCTTGCCATTCCGACCTGGCTTAGTAGGCGGACATTGTATTGGCGTCGATCCTTATTACTTAACTCACAAAGCGCAATCTATTGGGTTGCATCCAGAGATTATTCTCGCGGCCCGACGTTTGAATGATCGGATGGGTGAATATGTTGCAACACAACTTATTAAAGAAATGGTTAAACAGCGTATTCAGGTTATAGGCTCTAAAATATTAGTGATGGGGCTTAGCTTTAAGGAAAATTGTCCAGACATTCGTAATAGTAAAATTATTGATATGGTCGATGCTTTAAAAGATTATGATTTAGATCTAGATGTTTATGATCCTTGGGTAGATCCAGAAGAAGTTAAGCAAGAATATGGTTTAGCACCAGTTGTAAACTTAGAGTCTGGTCAATATGATGCCATTATTCTGGCAGTTGCGCACGATCAGTTTAAACAAATGACTGCGGCAGAAATACATGCTTTGGGTAAAAATAAGCATGTTGTATTTGATTTGAAATATATCTTAAATAAAGATGAAGTAAGTATAAGATTATGATTATACTTGATAAATTGAAAAAAAATAGAGTGTTTAAAAATTCTATTTGGATGGTTTTTGAAAAAATAATTTCAATTTTTGGATTGATTTTCGTAACATCTTTTGTAGCTAAATATATAGGGCCTGAAAGTTTTGGTAAGTTGAGTTTTTCTGCATCCATATTTGGAGTAGTTCAAATCTTCTCATGGTTTGGTTGTGATAATTTAATCTTTAAGAGGGCGAGCAAGAACCCAAATTCAGCTTGGGCACTAATTAAATATACCAAGAGTATTAGAAATGTAATGTATTTTATAGCAGGAATTCCTGTTTTAGCTTATGTTTACTACTATACTGATTTAGTAACTTTTTATTTTGGCTTAGCATCATTTTTTGCATCTTATCTTATGGCACTTGATGTTTCATCAATTTATTTTAATGCACAATTAAAAGCTTATATTAATGTTATTTCAAATATTTTAGGTTTATTATTTAGTTTTATTTCAAGATATGCTATAGCTTTTTTTCAAATTGATATGATTTGGTTGGTTATACCTATTGTAGGGGTAGCCTTGATTCCTTTCTTAATAAGGTGGTTTATTTTTAATTATAGAGAAAAAAACAATTATATTTTTGACTCAAATAAAATTAAATATAGGAAATATTTGTTATTCTCGGGGGCTAACCTGGTTTTATATACACTTTCTGTAGCAATATTTACAAAAACATCTCAGTTTTTTCTAGGCTTGTATTCAATGAAAGATCTTGGAATATATATGGTCGCATCTACATTGGGAGTTAGTTTTTATTCAATACTAACAGCTTTTATTTCTTCATTTATGTCGAAAATCTATGCGGAAAAAGATGAGTACATTGCTAATCAGATGGTTGCTCAAGTAAATATATTAGTTATAATAATTTCTTTATTTGTTGCTTTTTTTATGTGTTTTTTTGGTAAGGGTATTGTGCTGTTTTTATATGGAGATAACTATATAGACTCAGTGAAATATATAGTTTTTTTTACCTTTGTAGCATTAATTTCTGGGCTTTCTACTGTTTCTGAGAAATATATTATAAAATTTTCAACATATGGAGCCTATAACTTTTTATTGAAAAAAATGGTGATTATTCTAATTTTAAATACTTTAATAAGTTATTTATTTATAGAAAGTTTTGGGTTGAAGGGCGCTGTGTTCTCTGTGTTGATTACGGAAATTCTTTCGTTAACAATTCTTAATTATTTTTTTAAAAATGGCATGATGTTAAGATTACATTTATTAACATTAAAATTGCTTTTTTCAGGGTCATTTTTGAGATGGATAAAACATGTTAATTAGTGTTGTATTGCCAGCATACAATGCTGAGTTGTATATAAAAGAAGCTATAGATAGTGTTTTAGCTCAAACCTTTACAAATTTCGAGTTAATTATTCTTAATGATGGTTCTTCTGATAAGACTGAAGAAATTATTTTATCATTTCAAGATAGTCGAATTGTTTATGTCAAAAATGAGCAGAACTTAGGACTCATAGATACTTTAAATAAAGGTATGGCTTTAGCAAAAGGAAAATATATTGCACGTATGGATGCGGATGATATTTGTCTTCCTGAACGTTTTGCTAAACAAATTAATTTTCTTGAAGAAAATCCAGATTATATGATTTGTGGGACGTCTGCATACCGTTTTTTTAATAATTTAACCAATAAAAGAGCTTTTTACGTACCAATAAGTGATGGCAATATACGTGTACGATTATTTTTTAATACTGGATTTATACACCCTTCTGTAATGTTTCGAACAGAAACGATAAGAATACATAATCTTTCTTTTAGTAGAGAATATAAATATGCCGAAGACTATTATTTTTGGATGGATATTTTGCAGTACGGAAAAGGTTTTAATTTAAAAGAAAAGTTGCTTTATTATCGTGTGGTTGAAACAAGTCAGACAGCTGTAGGCAACGCTAATATAGATATGCGTAAACAAACTTTGGGTAATATTCATAAACGATATTTTGAAGAGTATGGTATTTGTTTTGGTGAAAAGGAAATTGATTTAAACTTTTACTTGAGTAATATTGAAAGAATGAAGAGTCTTGATATTAATATATTTGATTACAAATTTATTAATATTTTTTTTAAAAAAATTATTTGTGTGCTTAAGGAAGGGGGGGTAAATCATAATATTATTTATAAAGAGGTGGGGCGAGTATATTTTTCATTGTTTTACACTAGAGGTTTGATTGATTTTAAAGATAAAGTATTTTGGGTGAATTTTGATTTTAAATTGTTTTTAAGTGGTGGATTTGAGTTTTTAAAGGAACGGTTCTTAAAATGAAGAATTTTGTTTGCGGAAGCTATAATCTGATTTATTTTTTATTTATATCGGTTTTTTTATTTTTTTTTATTTTTGGTTTTCCGACACTTATAGGATCGTTGACTCCTATTTTAACAATGGGTATTTTATTTTATTCTTTTTTAAATTATAAAAAATATTATTTGCATTTTCCTAAGGAGTTTTATTACCTATTTTTGTTTCTTTTATTTGATTTTTTGGTTTGTTTAATCATACCAGTTGTATTGGATACATTTGATTTTTCAATTGTAAAGACTAAAATAAATTTTATTGTATCAATATTGGCTGTTTATGTTTTGGCAAAATATTTTGCTTCAAATGTTGATTTGAGTGTCAGTGATTTCTTTAAGATTTTATTAATTGTTTTTTCGATACAGATCATTATGATAATTTTAATGTTACTAAGTTCGGATTTTTCACAATTAATTACATCATTTACGCGAAGTAATGAACAGGGAGAGAGAGTATTAGAATTATATTCTAATGCGCGAGGGCTAGGTGTAGCAGATAGTAGCGTATTTGGCCTAGCGATCGTCATGGGGTTGTTTTTGTTTTTAAGTTTTTTTTCTTATAGAAACAAATTTATTGATTTTAAATATTTTATTTTTTTAGTTTTTCTTGGTGGTTTAGCATCAATTAGTGCTGGTCGAACTGCAGTATTAGGATTGATATTTGGTTTTTTGTATTTTGCTTTGAACTTTAATAATCTAAGATCATTTTATACATTAATTTCTACTTTTGTATGTTTTACTATTCTGATTTACTTATTGATTGGTATTGATGGAAGTTTAATACAGAACGAAACTCTAAGCTATTTTTATTTGTATAGTATGGAGCCTATATTGAATTATGTTAATGAAGGTAAGTTATCTTCTACATCTACTGATACTTTACATAATATGTATTTTTCATTAACTGAGAGACAATTTATTTTTGGTGATGGGCGCTATTCAAATAGTGATGGAAGTTATTACTTAAGCACAGATGCCGGCTATATGCGTTTTGTATTATTTTATGGTGCTTTTTTCTCTTTGTTGTTATATGGGTATTTTATCTATTTTGTTTTGAAAATATCATTTTATTTGAAAAAATATTCCTACTTTTTTCTATTTTTGCTTGTTCTATCTTTCTTGTTTCACTATAAAGGTGAAGTTGTTTTATTTGCTGTGTCATATAATAAATTGATTTTTTTGATAATTTTTTATCTTTATTTAAAGTCTATGATGTTCGGGAGTAATTATGATTGATGTAGTTATACCAACATATAAACCTGAATTTTACTTATTTGAATGTTTTGAATCAATAAGTAGTCAAGATTTTGATTTTAACCTTTTTAAGGTAGTAATTGTTTTGAATGGCCCAAAAGAACCTTATTATAGTAAAATTAAAGAATGGTTGTGTTGCTTTAATTTTAATAGTGAGTTGTTGTATTCTGAAGTGACGGGTGTTTCAAGTGCAAGAAATATGGCTCTGAATAAAAGTATATCAACCTATATTACTTTTTTAGATGATGATGATATTATTTCGTTCAATTATCTATCTTTATTGGTTTCTAAAATTCAACCTAATAGTATTATGGTTTCTAACACCTATAATTTTGTCAATGGTTTGGGAGATATGGATATTGAGAATGATTATTTAACCTTTAAGGAGGGTTTTTCCTCAAGTAATTTAATTAAATATCGTAAATATCTATCTAATGCCTGTTGTAAGTTGATTCCTCTAAGTTTAGTAGGGGAAACAAGATTTAATGAAAATTTAATGCAGAGTGAGGATGCTGTATTTATGTTTGCTATTTCTAATAGAATTCATAAAATTATTTCGACAGACGTGAATGCTATTTACTATCGTCGCCTAAGGAAAAATTCAGCTTCTAGAGCAAAAAAATCTATAAAATATAGTTCATTGTTAGCATTAAATGTTCTGTTTTGTTTTACTCTGATTTATTTTAAAAATCCTTTTAAATATAATTTATTTTTATACCTTACTAGATTGATGGCTGTTTTTAAAAGATTTTGGTTAACGATTAAATGATGGGTTAAATCTATGAGTTCATTGGAAATGAGAGTGTCAATCATTACACCATCCTATAACTCTGCTGAATTTATTGAAAAAACAATAAATTCAGTTTTGTTGCAAACTTATACTAACTGGGAGATGTTGATAATTGATGATTGTTCAACGGATGATTCAATTGGTCTGATACAATCTTATATAGATAAAGACGCTCGTATCAAGCTTATTCAACTTCAAAAAAATTCTGGTGCAGCGGTTGCTCGTAATAAGGGTATTCAAAATGCTCAAGGGCGCTTTATTGCTTTTTTAGATAGTGATGATAGTTGGTGTTATGACAAATTAGAAAAACAAGTACATTTTATGTTGGAAAATGGATACGCTTTTACATATACCGCTTATCATAAAGTAAATGAATTGGGTGAAAATATAGGAAATATGTATATTCCTGATAAAGTCAATTACCATCAATTATTAAAAACTTGTATTATTGGCTGCTTAACTGCAATGTATGACGTGCATAAATTAGGAAAGATGGACTTTCCCCTTATCCGAAAGCGTCAAGATTTTGCTTTATGGTTAAAGATCCTTAGGTATGAACCTTTTGCTTATGGATTGCAAGAAGATCTTGCAAGTTATACTGTGCGTTCAGATTCAATATCTGCGAATAAATTTAAAGCGGCTCAATATAACTGGTATTTATATAGAAAAATAGAAAATCTTTCATTATTTCTATCCTCTTATTATTTTTTACATTATGCTGTGCGCGGAGTTTTGCGTAATAAATTTGCAAAGATTGCACGCTTTTTCAAATTTTAGTTTTTATAGAATAGGTTTATAAATGTCTTACACAATATCTATAGTTGGCTTAGGATATGTTGGATTGTCAAATGCGATATTGCTTTCACAGCATAATGAAGTTTTTGCTATAGATAACGATTTTGAACGAGTAAATTCTGTTAATCAAAAAAGATCCCCAATTCATGACAGAGAAATTATTGAATACTTAAAAAGTAAAAAACTTAGTCTAACAGCAACAATAGACTGTGAAGATGCATATATTCACTCTGATATTGTTGTAGTTGCAACACCTACTGACTACGATGAAGATAAAAATTATTTCAATACATCCTCTGTTGAATCTGTCATTGAACAAGTAATATCTGTAAATAAAGATGCACTAATTATAATAAAATCAACAATTCCTGTAGGATTTGTTGAGTCTGTGAGAAAGAAATATAATACTTTAAATATTATTTTTTCTCCTGAATTCCTGCGTGAGGGGAAGGCTTTGCATGATAATCTTTTTCCTTCCCGAATTATTGTAGGGGAACAATCAGATCGTGCTAAGAACTTTGCTAATCTGTTGTTGCAAGGAGCTCTAAAAAAGGATGTCCCAATTCTATTAACTGATCCAACTGAAGCAGAAGCAATCAAGCTTTTTGCTAATACGTATTTGGCGATGAGAGTTTCATTTTTCAATGAATTAGATACTTATGCTGAAATAAAGAATTTGGAAACTAAGCAAATTATTGAAGGAATATGTTTAGATTCACGTATTGGTAATTATTATAATAATCCTTCTTTTGGTTATGGTGGCTATTGTTTACCAAAAGACACAAAGCAGCTATTGGCAAACTATGCGGATGTTCCTAATAAAATTATTACTGCTATAGTAGAAGCAAATAATACACGTAAAAACTTTATTGTTAATGCAATTTTATCTAAGAAACCCAAAGTTGTTGGTGTATTCCGTCTTATTATGAAACATGGATCTGATAACTTTAGATCCTCTGCTGTTGAAAATATTATAGAGAAGTTATTGCAGCAAGATATACGAGTAATCATCTATGAACCTACTTTAAAAGTTAATGAATTTAATCAGTGTTTTGTAGAGAAAGATTTGAACAATTTTAAAATGGATAGTGATGTTATTTTGTCTAATCGTTTGAATGATGATTTACTTGATGTGATTGAAAAGGTTTATACTAGAGATATTTTTAATCAAGATTAACATTGGTATGTAGGAAAAAAAGCTCTTCATGAGATAAACAGTTTTTTTTATTCATTGATTTTAAAAGAGTATTTAAGAATGACATTAGTTAAAATTTTGAGTTCGATACTATGAAACGATTATTAGATATACTGATTTCACTAACGACGCTAATACTATTGTCTCCAATTTTCCTCATTGTAAGTTATAAAGTACGTAAAAATTTGGGGTCTCCTATTTTTTTCTGCCAAGAGCGTCCTGGAAAAGATGGTAAACTTTTTAAAATGATTAAGTTTCGTTCAATGAAAGATGCGTTCGATCAAGACGGCAACCCTTTACCAGATGAAAAACGCATTACTCCATTTGGGCAAAAGCTGCGCTCTACTTCTTTAGATGAAATGCCCCAGCTGATTAATGTACTTAAAGGTGATATGAGTGTTGTGGGGCCACGACCAATGTTGAAGGATTTTGTAGAGCTTTATTCACCAGAACAAGCACGTCGTCTTGAAGTTCGACCAGGCATGACTGGATTAGCTCAGGTTAGTGGTCGAAATGAACTAGATTATGAAGAACGTTTTAAGTGTGATGTCTGGTATGTAGACAATCACAATACCTTGGTCGATTTTAAAATTATGTTTAGAACGGTTGCAGTAATGGCAAAACGAGAGGGAATTAATGCCCCTGGTCATGTTGGTCCATCCCTATTTCAAGGCAACACCACAAAAAAAACTGAAGATCAAGTTAAGTCTTAAATTTAATAGTGTTTCGAGTTTAGTTTTATGATTAAAAAAGCCATATTACCTGTTGCTGGTTTGGGTACGCGTTTTTTACCCGCGAGTAAATCTATTCCAAAAGAAATGGTCACTGTAGTTGACCGTCCAGCAATTGAATATGTTGTACGCGAGGCTGTTCAAGCTGGAATTGAACAAATTATTTTAGTGACACATTCTTCAAAAGCATCTATCGAAAACTATTTTGATCGAAATTTTGAACTCGAAACAACTTTGGTACAGAAAAATAAAACCGATCTTTTAAAAGAAATTACTGAAATCCTACCACCACATGTGAGTGTAGTGAGTGTGCGCCAGCCACAACCATTGGGGTTAGGGCATGCCGTTCTGTGTGCCAAAAGTGTAATTGGGAGTGATGATTTTGCTGTACTGCTTCCAGATGTATTGGTGAAAGCTAAATCAGACCAAAATGATCTTGCCTGTATGATTCAGCGTTACGAAATCGCGCAAGCGGCTCAAATTATGGTTGAAGCTGTTCCTGAACATTTGGTTGATCAATATGGCATTGTTGATGTTGCACATTCACCTTTAGAAGGTCAAAGCATCATTATGCAGGGTATTGTAGAAAAACCTGCTGTAGGCACAGCACCTTCAAATTTATCTGTGGTTGGACGTTATATTCTACCTGCCAAAATTATGCAGTTATTGGAACAAACGCCAAAAGGCGCAGGAAATGAAATTCAGTTGACGGATGCAATTGCAATGTTGCAGCACACTGATTCAGTTGAAGCTTATCGTATGAAAGGTGAAACTTTTGATTGTGGCAGTAAGCTCGGCTATTTAAAGGCAGTTTTACACTATGGTATTACTCATCCTAAATTAGGTCACGAATTTAAGCAGTTAATTGCTGAATTAAATATCGAATAACAATAAGAATTGTGGGTGAATCATGAAAGTTGCAATATTGGGTGCGACACTAAATGCAGGTGTTATGGCTGTATTGTTATCCGAATATGGCAATCATGTATATTGGTGCAGTCAACAGAGTAATGAGCATTCTCCTCAGAAACGAGTTCAATACTTAGATGAAGATGTTAATGCTCGTTTGAATCGACAGCATAAACTTGGACAACTTTTTTATTGTTCTGTCCTTGAACTTCCTTTAGATGTTGATGTTTATTTATTTTGTTATAGCCCAACAGAAATTGAACTGGCGATTCAGACTCTAAAAATATTAGCTTTAAAACCTATTATTCATCCAAGATTGATGATTAATGCTGCAACTTTTGGATTAAATGGTACGAATAAGCTGAGTGAAATTTCACCTCAAGATTACTGGGTTTATTTACCCGATGTAATTCAGGAAGGGAATGCCATTAATAGTATGCTGCATTTGAAGCAGGTTATTGTTGGAGTGGAACAAGAGCCAGCTAGAACAATGGTTGAAGAGTTGTTACGCCCCGTATTTAATAAAACACAGCAATATTTGTTTATGCCAATTCTTGATGCTGAATTTACTAAGCTGAGTATCTCAGGCATGTTGGCAACTCGGATTAGCTATATTAACGATATGGCTTTGGTTGCAGAAAAACTGGGTATTGATATTGCCAATGTAGCACAAGGGATGGGTGCTGATTCACGGATTGGCTCGGCGTATTTATCGCCTGGGGTGGGGTTTGGTGGCGAAAATTTTTCGCATGATATTTTAACCTTATCCAGTGAAGTCTCTAAAAGTGGTGCGAAAAGCCACTTATTGCAGCAAGTTTGGGATATCAATGAGCAGCAAAAAGAGATTTTATTTCGTAAACTCTGGAGTTATTACCATTCAGATTTGAGAAATAAAGTGGTTGCCATTTGGGGAGCATCCTTCAAAGAAAATACCTCGAGTATTCATAACTCCCCAATTCATGCGATGCTCAATGCGCTCTGGGCACAAGGTGTAAGGGTGAAGCTTCATGATCCACAAGCTATGCCGGAAATATACCAACAGTATGGCCATCGTGAAGATTTAATTTTGTGTACAGATGCTTATGAGGCAGTTCAAGATGCGGATGCCTTATGTGTGATCACCGCGTGGAAACAATATTTTAGTCCTGATTATAAAAAGCTACAGCAATTGATGCATCATCCGCTTATTCTAGATGGGCGTAATATCTATGATCCTCTCTATGTCAAAGCTCAGGGCTTTGCTTATGGGGGTGTTGGTCGAGTATGAGAGAAAATATCGAAAATTTTCCTAAGCAAGCATTGCCTTCTAGTGAACAAAAATTACAGCAGTTAGCTGAACAAATGCAGTCGGTTCATTTGAGCGAGCTTTTTGCTGAACAAGCGCAACGTTTTGAAAACTTTAGCTTGCGCTGTGAAGATTTGCTTTTAGATTTTAGTAAGCAGCGTGTCAGTTTGTCTGTGACAAAGGCATTGCTTTCATTGGCAGAAGAGAAGCAATTAAAAGCATGGATTGGTCGCTTGTTTTCCCTTGAGCCAATTAACTACACTGAGCAACGTGCAGCAATGCATTGGGCTTTGCGCTTGCCGAAAGATTCATTTGTTTTCCCCGAATTATCGCAAAAAGTGCATGCACAATTAGATCGAATGTTTAATTTGGTCGAGAAAATCCATGCAGGTCAATATCGTGGTGTGACGGGTGAAGTCATTCAAGATGTAGTGAATATTGGAGTGGGTGGCTCAGATTTAGGCCCTTTGATGGTTTCCCGTGCCTTATCTGATTTTAAAGTCCAAACAGCAAAACCCTTAAATGTACATTTTGTTTCGACCATGGATGGCAGCCAGCTTTCAGAGCTGCTGCATCAGTTAAGACCTGAAACAACTTTATTCATTATTTCTTCCAAATCTTTTGGAACGATTGATACCTTATCGAATGCTGAAACCGTACGTCAATGGCTAGAGAAAAGCTTAGGGCAACGAGATTGTGTTCTAAAAAGTCATTTTATTGGTGTGTCGACTAAACCTGAAAAAATGACAGCCTGGGGAATCCATCCTGATCACCAGTTGTTATTATGGGACTGGGTAGGAGGACGTTATTCGCTTTGGTCTTGTATAGGATTACCCATCGCTTTACAAATAGGAGTTGAGGGATTTAAAGCCTTACTTTCGGGTGCGCATTTGGTGGATCAGCATTTCCAAAATACACCGTTCGAGCAAAATATTCCTGTGCTGATGGGCTTATTGGGGGTATGGAATACCAATTATTTGAATATGCAGACCCATGCAGTTCTGCCTTATGATGGTCGCTTGAAATATTTTGCTGCATATTTACAGCAGCTTGAAATGGAATCTAATGGTAAATCTTTACAGCGCGATCATCAAAAAGTTGCATCTGCGACGTGCCCGATTATTTGGGGAGAGGTCGGCCCAAATGCGCAGCATGCGTTCTATCAGTTACTGCATCAAGGGACACATGCAGTAAGTTGTGATTTTATTGCACCAGTACAGCGATATAATGCAAAACAGTTTACCTATGCAGAAAATGCCGAAGCACTGATTGAGCAGCATCATTTAGCACTGTCTAACTGTTTGGCACAATCAAGGTTACTGGCTTTTGGTAATCAAGTATTGTGTGCCAATGAGTTGGATGATCTGCCTGAATATAAAAAATATGATGGAAATCAGCCAAGTACGACAATATTGGTCAGCGAATTAAATCCCAAAACGCTTGGTATGCTGATTGCGCTCTATGAGCATAAAGTATTTGTGCAGTCGGTGATTTGGAATATAAATCCCTTTGATCAATGGGGTGTTGAAAAAGGCAAAGAGATTGCTAACCAATTATTGCCAGTGCTTAATGGGCAGAAAGTTGATATTTCTCAGTTTGATGCTTCGACTCAAGGGTTAATTAAAATTTTATTAGGAAATAAACATGGCTAAAATTTTAGTGACAGGTGGAGCAGGTTATATTGGCTCACATACCTGTGTAGAGTTATTAACTGCTGGCCATGATGTTGTGGTGTTAGATAATCTTTCGAATAGTTCAGTAGAATCTCTGGCTCGAGTACAAGCCCTAACAGGAAAATCGCTCGATTTTATCGAGGGAGATATTCGTGATACTGAAACACTCAATCAACTTTTTGCACTGCATACAATCGATGCGGTGATTCATTTCGCAGGTTTAAAAGCCGTCGGTGAAAGTCAGCAGATTCCTTTGACTTATTTTGATAATAACATTACGGGGAGTCTAAACTTAGTCAAAGCGATGGAACGCGCTGGCGTATTTAAGCTGGTATTTAGTTCTTCTGCGACCGTTTATGATGAGGCAAATATTTCTCCATTGAATGAAGAAATGCCAACGGGTATGCCATCGAATAATTATGGTTATACCAAACTGATTGTAGAACAGATGCTACAAAAGCTGAGTGTTGCAGATACACGTTGGTCAATTGCGTTATTACGCTACTTTAATCCTGTGGGCGCACATAAAAGTGGTCGCATAGGTGAAGATCCTCAAGGGATTCCCAATAATTTAATGCCTTATGTAACTCAAGTTGCTGTGGGGCGACGTGAAAAACTGGCTATTTTTGGTCAAGACTATGACACAGTGGATGGTACAGGGGTACGCGATTATATCCATGTGGTGGATTTGGCCAATGCTCATTTGTGTGCATTAAACAATCGACTATCCGCAACAGGTTGTCGTGCTTGGAATATTGGCACGGGTCAAGGTGCCTCAGTTTTGCAAATTAAAAATACCTTCGAGCAGGTTAATGGGATTCCGATTGCTTTTGAATTTGCGCCACGACGTGCGGGTGATGTAGCAACCTCGTTTGCAGACAATACTCGGGCGGTGACAGAATTGAATTGGAAGCCTCAATATGGGCTTGAAGATATGCTTGCAGATAGCTGGAATTGGCAAAAACAGAATCCGCAAGGTTATGCAAATTAAATGTACACATTAAAAAGGGAGCAAATGCTCCCTTTTGTTTTAGTTCTGAATCAACTGAGTTAATTCATTCACATAAGTTTGCATTGGCTCAGGACTTCGATCCAAACGGCTTTCAATATTCAAGCGCAATAAGGGTTCAGTATTTGAAGCTCGTACATTTAAACGCCATGCACCGAAATCAAGGCTGACACCGTCAGTACGATCCACATGTGGATTTTGATCTGCATAATGATCAAAAATCTTTTGGACGGTGGCTTGTGTGTCCGCGACTTTAAAGTTGATTTCACCACTACATGGAAACTTCGTGATCATATCCTCAACCAAGCTAGATAAAGACTGCTGTGTTTCAGAAAGTACGCTAATCGCGAGTAACCATGGAATCATGCCGCTATCACAATAGGCGAAATCACGGAAATAGTGATGGGCACTCATTTCCCCACCATAAACAGCATTGTGTTCACGCATGACATCTTTAATGAAGGCATGCCCTGATTTGGACTGTACGGTAATTCCTTGATATTGATTAACAATATCCAATGTATTCCAAACGAGTCGTGGATCATGCACAATTTTTTCATTGGCTTGTTTCAAAAGAAAAGCTTGAGCCAATAAACCGACAATATAGTAACCTTCAATGAATTGTCCTTTTTCATCAAAGAGGAAGCAGCGGTCAAAGTCACCATCCCATGCAATCCCCATATCAGCCTGATGTTCCAGTACCGCATTACGTGTGCTGTCACGATTTTCAATTAAAATCGGGTTAGGAATACCATTCGGGAATGTCCCATCGGCTTCATGATGTATTTTAATAAACTCAACAGGAATATTCAGCTGCTTAAATTGTGCCTCCAAGGCATCAATCACATGACCAGCGGCTCCATTTCCTGCATTGACCACCAGTTTCAATGGGCGAATTTTTTCAGGGGTAATATAGGTTAATAAGTGCTGAACAAATTCAGGCAGGATATTATAATTCTGTACGGAACCTTTATACTCAACTGTTTGAAATGAACCAGATTCAGCCAGCACTTGAATCTCTTTTAATCCAGTGTCAGCACTGATTGGGCGTGCATTTTCACGGACTAATTTCATACCGTTATAGTCCATGGGATTGTGACTGGCTGTAATTTCAATACCGCCTTGTACATCAAGATGAAAGGCACCGAAATAGACTTCTTCGGTTCCTGTCATGCCTAAATCCAGCACATTGACACCTGCATCGGTGAGTCCTTGAATAGTGGCTTGTTTCAAGCCCTCGCTGCTGAGACGCATATCGCAGCCAATAACGACAGTCTTGGGTTGATAAATTTGCCCATAGGCACGACCAATTTTATAGGCAATCTCTTGGTTTAATTCTGTGCCCAATTTGCCACGAATGTCGTAAGCTTTAAAACAGGTAAGAGAGGTCATATCTTTCACTCATGGTCACTTTATAAAAAAGGCTCTGTAAGATGGTAATAAAGTTTCATCTTAAATTTCTTCTAACTAATTGATTTTCATGGTTCATGATTTGCCTTATTAAAAATAAAGTATCATCTTAAACCATAGTATACTCTTAATCCTATAGAAAAATTAGTAATAAAGTATCATCCTAAATGCAATTCGAAAGCCAAAACACGGATGTCATTGAGGTACAGTTAAAAGACTAATTACCATAAAATTAAGAAATATCCAAATAACAGAACATATTTTCCTCAATAGCTCATGCTACAGAAAAATCCATTAAATAGATTTTAAAACTTCTGTAAATCGCTTTACCCAATCTTTAAACTCTTTATCAGACGTAGTTATCTCAAATTTGTTTTTTGGATGGTTAACGCCTTTGGGAATACCAATATTTTTTAATAGTTCTGCAGTAGGCCAACGCAAAGAACGTCTAATAATTTGTTCTTTAAAACTTGGAAAATTTTGATCCCACGCTTCAAAACTTTCGACCTTAACAATTAATGTTGAAAGTGGTTTGTGATTGTCACTTGTATCAATTTCTACAATGGAAAATTTTTTATCTTGAAATTCTAGCTGGACTTCCGCAATACTCCGAAAGTTGCCATCATCGGTCTTATGTAGCTTGGATCGATTGACAGCGGGAAGCTTGGAAATGGTAAATTTAATTTTTGATAGAATATTATGCTGTAATGTAAATTGCTCAATCATGGCTTTAAATGCTTCAAATCGTTTCATGAATAGCTCAAGGTCATCACTTTCATCTTGACAATTTTCAAACTCCCCTCGACCAATTTCTCCAAAAATAGTGGATTCACCTGTACCTACGTTAGGTTCCGGTAATATAGTTACATCATCGTTATTAAATTTACCCTTTTTACCAGAATGTTTAATTGCTGCTTTTTTCGTTTCAAAAGGAGATGAGAGTGATAGTGTAATTTTGGGTGAATCAATGATTGTTATTTGTTTATCACTATTGGCTTCTTTTTTATCATCAATTATAGGATCTTCATTTCGTGTGTGCTTACTACCTCTAGAAGAGCGCTCAGAGCTTACCTGAGTATTTTTTACAGTAAAATTTGGACTACAAAAAATGACAGTATGATTAATTTCACTGGGTAAGTTTGATATTGCCAGAATTTCATTTACATAATATTTGTTTGTCTTTGGACTAAAATATACTTTTAATGTGAGCTCAGCGCCTTTTAATGATGGTGGGATAAAATTAAAGTTCCAGAATTCTCGGAATTTTGTCTGCACTTTCTCACTCAAAAAATTTTTGGAGATGCTTTCAAAGGATGCTCGTGCCTCTGTATCGAGTAATATCCATGCGAGCAAGCGGCGCATCCCAATATTATCATATTGGGATGGTGGGAAGTTACAGAAGTCAAGAATATTGATCAGAGTTTGATTCTCTTCTTTTATGATATCAAATTCCCGAAAAAAACGCCTTTGATCCAATGCAGCACGAGATAGATAGGCAGTATGCAAGAATAATACTCTAGCGAGTTCTATTTGAGGTAAAACAATTTCGATGTCTGTTAGTGTTGCATGAATATCGCTAACAATATGACTAAATTGGTACTGCTTTGATTGATTAATTATAACATCCCATTTTTGCAAGTCATCTATTTTAATAGTGATAATAGACTCATTAAAAGGAGTGAATTTTTTATTCTGATTGAATCTCCGATTTCTTGCTAATAATGGCATATTAGAAAAACGAGCATGGTTAAGCAAATATCTCTGATCTTTAGTTAAATATTCATCATTTTCTAATCCAATAGTGATATTCCATTCTTCATTCTTTATATCTTTGAAAATAGAACCTAAAAAAGTAATTCTCGCATTTTCAGGAAAATTTTTAATTTTTATCATCAGGATTTTACCATTTTAAACTTTGGTGAATTGACAAAAAATGACTACATATATTAAAGCTTATTTTATTGAAATCTCAAAACTTAATTTTATAAAGCCAGCGATTTAATAAAATTAATTTTGCATAATGTTAGAGAACTCATGAACGATGTATTCTAGAAATTTTTTCGTTTCAGATATCATTCGTTCTTCACTTAATCCAGCTTTTCGTAGAATACGCCACTGAGGAATTGGTTGTTTATTGATTTTAATATCTATAAACACTTTTGTTAGGCGCCTGATTTGATAACAGCTGATATCTTCACTATATCGTTCTAGAAAAAGTTGAATCAGAGGTAATTTATGTAAATTTTTCTCTAATGTATTTGACATTAAAGTCTGTTTTAACCACCATTTTGCGGAGCGTCTTGATCCCTCTAAATCCCAAATTAAAGCATTATTGAGCTGGATAAGTTGCCGGACATAAAAAAGATCGCGTTTTTGCCAATCAATTTTAGTCCCTTGAGGAATAAACTTCTGATGGAAATTTTGGTTCGTCTGCAATAGCCAGGTTTTATCGTTTCGATATAACCATGCATAAAGAGCTGCCTGCAGGTGACGAGCCGGTTTAACCCCATGGTCTTGTACTAAATCTAACCATTTTTTACGATTTTCAGCTCTAGTTATTTCAAAATTAGTATCCTGGTATTTTATTCGACTATTCTGTTGAGTAATTACTTTCTTGAAAGACTTAACTTGATTGAATATCTCTGCAAAAGACCAGTCAGCATTTAGAAACGCTTCGATTACAAGAATATGCTCAAGATAACTAAAGCTTTTGCGATGCTTTCTGAAAATATTATGTAGCCAGCTGCTTTCAGAAGCTAAGTCATCCAAATGATATTGACTAAGAAATTTTTGTGACCACCGTAACGATATTTTTTCTAAAATTTGATCAAAAGCAATTTGGTTTTGCCCGCGAGTACAGTTATTCCTCTTGGCTAATTCATTATAGAACATCGTCCACTGTTCATAACTTGGTGATACAAAAGGTGGTATAGATAACAATTCTATTAATTTAGAACTAATGAAAAGTTCATCACTTGTTGCTGGTATCTGATTCCATTCAATACAAAAAATATCTGAAGGTACCATGAAGTCATGTCTGTGTAATGATCTTAAATCTAGGGTTGATTCTACAAGCTTACCGTGTTGCGGGCAGCAAGCTCCCTGTATTTGCCATAATCGTACCCAGTAGAATTCGCCTTTTTGAAGTGCTTGCTCTTTCAAACATTGTGGGCAGTAACGTAGTCTATCAATAATAGGGACTCGTGAAGCATTAATTCCCAAAGAAAGATGTACCGAGCCTTGTGAAATATTGGCCATCCATTTGAAACATTGTTGTCGCCTTGCTTCAGGTACAAAAGGTGCATATATAGGAAATAATGTGTGTTTATATATTATATTTTCTAGACTTAATTGTCCCTCAGTATACTGATTAACAATCGAATTCAGATGACAGGGTAAATCAACCGTAGCAATAACCTTTCTATTTTGAAACACTGCGTCAAGTAACTGCTTTGGACTTTCAAATGCTAAACGAACTCCAGCTCGAGCCACTGTACTGTAAATCAACTCTTGTTCATAAGGCATAGGAAAATTTAGCATAACTAACTCACCTGTTTTATCCAATTAGATATATCAAAGATCAAATCAGTTTGAGTTTTTAAATGATCATAAAAGCTTTGATCATTCTCTTTTTGTGAAAATTGAAAACGTAAGTCAACCGAATCCAATGTTTGCCATTGATCATATTTAAGCAGTTTGGTTTTTGATAATTTTGGTTTGGATAATGAGGAATTTTTTGTTGAATCTACATCCTGATTTAACCAATCCATAATAATGGGTAGTAGCTCAGTCAAGTGTTTATCGGGATGCTTAACAAATACTTTTTTGACCAGTGGTACTAAAAGATTGGTGTCATAACCTAATTCAAGCAACAGATTATGCAAACGGATGGATTCTGCATGCCCCTGATATTCAGCAAGCTCATCTCCTTGATCAACAGCACTTTCTTCGATTTTAGAAAAAAGTTTTAACAATTGTCTGTCAATTTCAGGTGTAATTAAATCAGGATATTGTGCAATCCGTCGAGCATCACCTGAACGTAAAGCATCTATAATGTGATGAATGGGTTTAAAATCTTCTTGATATGTAGTTTTGAGCAATTTAACAGTGATTCGTTCTAAACCAGACTCAATTGCCCGTATTTGTGCAAGGACAAAAAGCTTAACAGTTATATCTAAAATACCTTGAGTTAGATCAAACCAACATTGCCGTAACTCATCGGACAATAGAGAATCACTTTTCCTTAACCATTGATATTTCCAAAGAGCATCTGTAAAAGTCATCCACTCTGATTTTCGTACTTTTCCATCCGGGGTTTTTATTGCAGGTTCATTTTTTATAGGTTCCCAATGAATTGAACCAAAACCTACAGCTCTACGTGATGAACGCAAATCACGTTCAAATATGTTACTGGCTTTTGGCGTTCCTACCATAATAATTGGCAAGCTATAAACATTCACTAAAGTTACAAAGAAATTTAACATTTCATCAGAATTTTTCGATCTGTTTGCTATGAGATGTTGAATTTCATCAATCACCAAAAGACCGATTGCATGAAGATGAGCAATGTGTCCCATAAGTTGCAATAGCTTTTGTTCATTATGTCGCTTTTGGGTGTATTGCTGTTCATAGTTAGTTCCTAAAGCACGATCAACGGCACTAAAGAAATTTAAATATAGTGATTTGAGTGATCCATTATATGGACAGTCAATTTTTAGATAGACCAGTTGTGTGAAATTATGTTCAGGATGGTAAATTTTTTGTTTGTAATTTTTAAGAATACGATTTAATGTGGTTGTTTTGCCACTACCAGAGAACCCAATAAAAACCAGACTTTGTGCTGTTGATATTAAATCTGTATGGCGAGAAGCATTAAAATCATTGCTTCTAATATGTTCAAAACTATTCTGTAAATGCCGATTTAAATCCCCTGTGGTAATATTTCGCCCTACATACCCTTTTCTCAGCATAATAGAAATTTTTTGTTCTAATGTTAAATGTCGTTTAATAGGGTGAAAAAAATTATTTAATAACTGCGATATAATATGAGCACGAGTATTGTTAGGAAGTTGCCGATCCGATAATCTGAATTCGACAGTACCTTTAATGGCTTGTATAGTATCATTTGCCTCAAAAATTTCGGGTAATGCCTCGATAAAAGGATTTCCCTGATAATCAGAAACAGGGCTTGCTTTATACACTGCTTGGTAATTTTTATTAGTCATAATTTTATCCTATCTTATCTAAATATCGTGACTATCAACTTTCATCGTTAGGATCATCAAGATCATCTAGCAAATCTTGATAAATACCAAAACGTAGTCTGTAATCTTCATCATTTTCTAAATCTATAAATTGCCTAGACTTAGGCATCTGAATAATATTACTTTGAGTTTCTGAAGATTGTTCTAAAACCGTCAATGCACCTTTTGACGATTTTTGGCTGTTGTTTCTCTGTTTCAATCGTTCACTATCTTTTTCAGCTTGTTTATTTTTACGAAGATCAGTCAAACGTTGTTTTTTGCTAGATGTGGAAGGTTTTTTGGCATCTGCCCGAGCAATAATTGATTCAATATGTTCTTCAAGATATGCTTGAGATTTATTGGTTTTTAGATCTTGAGCCGCTTTTATTTTCTTTTGTTCGTGTTGAACCTGCCAGACTTCCCAAAAACTACACCCTAAAAACTCTCTCGATCTTGGAGAAAGTGTAGCTTCCCAATAATTTAAACTATGCTCCTCATAAAACACATAAATCATTTCTGCATTACTTGGGTCATAAGCTACTTGAAAAAATTGTGGACGAGAAATAGTTTTTTTGCGATGCATCCAACCTTGTTCATTTATTTCAGTACAGTGATAAAACACTCCAAAAATTTTCAACCCAAGATCAGACAAGGTTGCTTTAACTTTAGGTAATAAAGCAATACGTAATGCTTTTTCTGAAACCTGTTTTAACCGACCTACACGATGTTGTATTCCCCAATTCCATAAATGAATAGGAACCAACGGCAAATCGCTAGGCATATCTATATCACGATCATAAGTTGTCAATTGATGTGACAAATTATGTGTGAGGATTGAACCAATAATGATCTGCTTAAATTCAGTTATGTTAAGTGTTGCATCTAATCGGTAGTCAGCGCCCCCACGTTTTTTTTCTTTAACCTGTTGTACTACACCCGAAGCAAAAGGCTTAAATTTTGCCTGAACAGTTCTGAAATAACGTTCAACAATTGGTTTTAAATCTCCGCGGTAAGGTGCTGTATTTTCGATACGAATAGAAAAGTTATATTCTAAAGCTTCAATCTGATGTCCTAATAATTCCCCCCGATCTGCCAAAATAGCATCAGGTAATCCAATACATGGCCAGTCATCATGTGTAATTTCATAACCATATTGTTTGCATAACTCAACTTTATCCGTCATGGCAACTTGTAAAGCTTGCATTGCGGTTACATAGGAAGCATTTTCAAAGCCAATATAGAAACCAACCACCATTCTACTAAATACATCAGCAACTAGATAAATAGTTGGCCGTCCAACAATACAGGCACGATCGGAATCTGAGACAAGATAAACATCAGCAATGGTTGCATCAATTTCATAGCGAGAACCCGGCCCTAGGACTTGGGTGTTGACAGTTGAATGGAGCCCTCTGATGTCTTTTGCATAGATAATTGGATTGGTTCGAGCAGTAAGTTGAGCTACTTTTGGGAACTCACGTTCATAAAAATATTTAAACTGCCAGATGGTCGGAATTTCGCTATCAGGTGTATCTGGAAATAATGAATGATACATCGTAGAAAATTTACGATAGGCATAACTCAAAGAATGTTTATCCTTCGTTAACATATATTTATTGATATTAATTCTGAAGAGTCGCTCGATATTCTGATCAACTAATGCACCAACACCTTCGCTATATTTTCTTGGTCTACCCAGTTTTTTATTTTTTGCAATACGTTTAACACCTTTAGCACCAGAATTGTTATAACTAGGAATAAGTGCATTTGGTGTTTGACCTCGTTGCCAGTATCGACGTGCTAATCTATAAATAGTTTGATGAGTTGTTTTATGCTGCTCAATAATTCTTTTAACAAGGCTAAAACGAACAGATGGATCATAGAAATGTTCATTAGATATGAGTAAATCTATAATGTTCATTCCCATATCACGTTTTTTTTGCTGTACAGAACCTTCTGTCACATTAATTAAGGAAATATCAGCGAAAGGATCTTTAATTATTTCTGCTTCGCCGGCTTCTATAGCTGTAATCAATTCTTCTTTTTTAATTATAGAGGGATTGGCATTGGGGTGATTTAAATCAATCCAGATAATATAAGAAGGAATAATTTTAAGAAGTCGGTAATCTTTACCTTGAAACTTATATACACTATTGATTCGAAACATGGCGAATTTCCTCCCATATTTCAAAATTGCCTAACTTGATCTCAGAGGCTTTAATCTTTTTATAGTCCTTGGTTATATCGAAAATGAAATAACGTTGTGCAAGCAGTTCTCGGAGCTCAGCTAAAGACGTACCAATCGTTAAATTATATGCTTGATCCATTTTTTTACTTAAAGTTATTAAGTCAAGTTCAGGATATTGTGTAAATATATGGATATAATCGTTTAAGCGGTCGTACATTTCAGTATTAGATTGTCTCATGGCTGGATAAAGCCATTTGATGTTATTCAAAACAACTGAAGGAATTTCTTTTTCTGTAAGGATATACCAAGGTGTATCTGTACTTTTCCAATATCTACGCTCAAGTTCTAGTTTTTCAACGATTCTTTCATCCTGTAAGCTATTTGTGTATTTAGTTCGGATGACAAAACTTGGTTGGTTTGTACTTTGACTATTTACATAAAAACTTGAAGTTATAGTTTGTAGAGCGTCTTTAACTTTAGGGTGAGAGATCTGAGCTTCTTCTGAAATTTCGAGAGTAGTGTTGAGAGGCAAGGGAAATTGCTCTCTGATATCAGTAATTAACGGATTCCAGTCTAAAAGTAGAAAAATTGCAAGTTCTAAATCAGATAATAAATGATGGGTGCGTTTTGTTGTATGGCCAAATACTCGGTGAGAACGACCTTTTGAACTAACATCTCGTACAGTGATCCATGGCTTATAATCTTTTAAATAGCCTTGGCCTCGTCCTTCTTTGATCCAGCGTTTCTGCTGATGCTCTGTAACCATAACAAATCGCCCGCTATTCTTCATTTATTTAGAATAGCGGGCGATTATTATTTAATCAATATAGGATGATACTTTATTTCTAAAGATGAAACTATATTACCTAGGATGATACTTTATTACCTAAATACAAGGCTCGATGTTCGAGCCTTTGGTATTATTCGACGGTTACACTTTTGGCCAAGTTTCTCGGCTGGTCGACATCGGTGCCGCGTAAAACAGCAACATGGTAAGACAGTAATTGCACCGGTACGCTATATACGATTGGTGCCAAAGTCGAAATGATGCTTGGTACACTGACGACGTGTTGGCGCTCTTTGCTTTGAATGCCGCTATGTTCATCGGCAAATACAAACAGTTCTCCACCACGCGCCTGAACTTCTTCCATATTGGATTTAAGTTTATCCAACATGTCATCTTGTGGAGCCAGAATCACCACAGGCATGTCATTATCAACCAAGGCCAATGGACCATGCTTGAGTTCACCCGCAGCATAACCTTCCGCATGAATATAGGAAATTTCCTTGAGTTTGAGTGCACCTTCCAGAGCAATCGGGAAGTGTGTGCCACGACCCAAGAACAAGCAGTGCTGCTTTTCTACAAACAATTCAGACAGGCGCAGAATTGCCGCATTGTTTTGTAGCGTATCCAAAATTACTTTAGGTAGATGCCATAATTCTGCAGCAATGCTTTGAATTTGGTGTTCTGAAATGGTCTGCTTAATTTGACCAATTTTCAGAATCAGCAACATCAAGGCTGCGAGTTGTGTAGTAAAGGCCTTGGTTGACGCCACACCAATTTCAGGTCCTGCCAAGGTCAGTAAGCTATGACTGGTTTCACGGATCATTGAGGATGTTGCGACATTACAAATTGCCATAGTCACAATATTGATATTCTTGGCCGCAGCACGTTTTTGGGTGTCACGCAGTGCCGCTAAAGTATCTGCAGTTTCACCAGATTGTGAAATGCACAAGTACAGCGTGTTATCGACAATGACAGGGGTGCGATAGCGGAATTCACTGGCGATTTCAACCTGACATGGCACATCAATCAGTTGTTCAAACCAGTATTTGGCAATCATGCCTGCATGGTAACTGGTACCACAAGCCAGAATTTGTACTTGCTGGATATTGGCAAAATCCGCTTCGGCATGTTGCAGGAAATCTGCACGTAAAGCGTTGCCATCCAGTGCTTGCGAAATGGTTTGTTGCAGTGCTTCAGGTTGCTCATAAATTTCTTTGAGCATGTAATGTTTGAATTCACCTTTTGATGCATTGCTTACCGTTGCATCAAGCTCTTTAACTGGACGTTGTACTAATTGTCCATTCACAAACACTTCAATTTTGTCGCGGGTCAAGCGTGCGATATCACCTTCTTCAAGGTAGATAAAGCGGTTGGTAATAGGGAGTAATGCCAATTGATCCGAGCTAATGAAATTCTCACCAATCCCGACACCAATTACCAAGGGTGAGCCTTCACGCACAGTGATTAACTCATTTGGATAGTCCGTGTGAATAATCCCGAGGGCATAAGCACCTTTCAGCTGCGGTACCACGCTTTGTACCGCCTCTAACAAACTCGAGGTAGATTTCAATGCATCATGTACAAGATGAGCAACCACCTCAGTATCGGTTTGCGACGTGAATACATAACCAAGTGCTTCGAGGTCATCTTTCAGTTCTTGGTAGTTTTCGATAATACCGTTATGTACCACGGCAACATCGCCTGAAACATGCGGATGGGCATTATTTTCAGTCGGTTTGCCATGAGTTGCCCAACGGGTATGGGCGATCCCTAAGTTGCCAACAATTTGTGATTCACTTACGGCTTGTTCTAGATTGGCGACTTTACCGACACGACGTTCACGTAAAATCTGGTCATGATTGACCAAGGCTAAACCTGCTGAGTCATAGCCACGATATTCAAGTCGTTTGAGACCTTCAATGAGAATATTGGTAATACTACGTTCTGCAACGCCACCGACAATACCACACATAGGACGATCCTCTTATTTCTTCAATTTTTGTGGACGTTGAAAATTTTCTTTGATCAGTTGTTTAGAGCGTTCAATGGCTAAACAATTATCTTCCACATCGCGGGTAATCACGGAACCTGCACCAACGGTTGCGCCATTGCCAATGCGGACAGGGGCAACCAGTGAGCTGTTGGAACCAATAAATGCAGCATCACCAATGATGGTTTTGAATTTGTTGGCGCCATCATAGTTGCAGGTAATGGTGCCTGCGCCAATATTTGAACCTGCACCGATTTCGGCATCGCCCAAGTAGGTAAAGTGGTTGGCTTTCGAGCCTAAACCGACACTCGAGTTTTTGACTTCGACAAAGTTGCCGATATGCACTTCATTGGCGAGTTTCGCCCCTGGGCGTAAGCGTGCAAAAGGTCCAATTTGGGTATCTTCACCGACAATGGCTTGATCAAATAAGCTATAGGGTTGAACTTTGGTGCCAGTAGCGATTTTGGTGTTTTTAATCACACAGCCTGCACCAATTTCAACAGCATCACCAAACTCACAGTCGCCTTCAATGATGACGTTAATATCGATACGTACATCTTGTCCGGCTTTAAGTGTACCTCGTAGATCAAAACGACTTGGATCAATTAAATGTACACCTTGTTGCATCAATTGTTTGGCTTGGAAGTTTTGAAATTGACGTTCAAGCGCTGCAAGTTGCATACGATCATTCACGCCTTCAACTTCAAATGCCATTTCAGGTTCAACCGAAGCCACTTTAAGACCATCGGCCAGTGCCATCGCCACGATGTCAGTCAGGTAGTATTCACCTTGGGCATTGTTATTGGTGAGTTGCGGCAACCATTGATGTAGTTTGGCATTGCTGACACAGTAAATACCCGTGTTGATTTCTTGAATTTGGCGTTGTTGTTCGTTGGCATCTTTATGCTCAACGATGGCTTGAATTTTCCCATTTTCACGCACAATGCGTCCATAGCCCGTGGCATCTTCGAGGGTCAAAGTCACCAAGCCAATGCCTGTTCCACGTGAAGCATCCAGTAATTTTTGTAATGTCGCTGGCGTGATACATGGCACATCGCCTGATAAAATCAGAGAAATACCGTCTTGTGGTAGTACAGGCAGGGTCATTTGTACCGCATGACCCGTACCGAGTTGCTCGGCTTGTTCAACCCATTGCACGTGTTCATGCTTAAAATGTTGTTGTACTTGTTCCCCGCCATGCCCATAGATGGTAATAATATGGTCAGCATTCAGTTGGTTGGCTGTGTCAATCACATGACCAAGTAAAGGGCGTCCTGCTAAGGGTTGTAAGACTTTGGGTAGCTGGGAGCGCATACGAGTCCCTTTACCTGCAGCAAGAATAATAACTGTTGTTGACATGAATGATCCTAGTTTTGTTTTAAACCACGATGAACGTAAAATATAGATAGATACATAATCCCGCCCATAGCCCTGCAATAATGTCATCCAGCATGATGCCGAAGCCGCCATGCACTTGGCGATCAATCACGCGAATTGGCCATGGTTTCCACACATCAAACAGACGGAACAGTAAAAAACCGATCAATGCAGAGATGAGACTCATTTTTCCGAAGTAGATCAACGGTAATAATGTTATTGATTGACCCGCGAACTCGTCCCAGACAATTCGTCCATCGTCATGTACACCCATCACTTTGGCGGTTTGACCGCAAATATAGATGCCAATCAGTGACATCAGAATGATGGCGTATATGGAGTTGAGGAAGCCTAAATTCAACCACAGCGGAATAAATAGCAGCGCAAATGCTGAACCAAATGTACCAGGGGCTTTGGGCAATAGACCAGAGCCAAAACCGACACCGCAAAAAACAATACAGCGGTTCGACCAAGACATGCGGTTAAACTGAATTGGAGGTTTATGCAAAGTGTTGATACCCTTGAAATTGAAGCGGATGATCTTTGCCATCTTTTTCAAATGTAAGCCCAGTTGAATTTGTAATTGTTCCAATCACCGTAATTTTTACATCTAATTGTTGTTGCAAAAGTTGTTGGTAATTTTGCGGGCTTATTGTAAAGCATAACTCATAGTCATCGCCACCTGCGAGGGCGTATTGCCATTGTTGTGCTTGTGTTAATTGCTGCAAAGCCGGGGCAATCGGCAGTTGTTCTAGCTGTAAGCGTGCACCGACCTGTGACGCTTTAAGAATGTGTCCTAAATCTTGAGCCAGACCATCCGAGACATCAATCATGGCGGAAGCGAGACCTTTCAGCTGTTGTCCCAGTTGGCAGCGTGGGGTTGGATAGTCCAAACGTTGCTTTAAAGGGTGGTCTGGATGTTGAAGCCCAAAAGCTGCATCACCGACTTGACCGCTGACACAGATATAGTCACCCACTTGTGCACCTGAGCGCTTAACAGCTTGGTTGGTATCAATCCAGCCGAGGGCAGTCACAGAAATGGTGAGATGTGGGCTTTGGGTGGTATCCCCCCCAATTAAGCTCACACCAAATTGATCGCAACAATCATACAGCCCCTGACTAAAGTCTTTTAGCCAGTCATGATCAATTTGGGGTAGGCTCAATGCCAATAAAATGCTGTGCGGTTTGGCGCCCATTGCGGCAATATCGGACATATTGACGGCAACAGATTTCCAGCCAATGGCATGGGCAGGGGTATCAAGAGGAAAATGTCGTCCCGCAATCAAGGTATCGGTACAGATCACCAATTGTTGCTGCGGAGGTGGGGTAAGCAAGGCTGAGTCGTCTCCGACACCTAAATCGACCAAATGCTGCTGCGCTCGATTAAAATAGGTCTCAATAATTGAAAACTCAGCCATACTACTTACTACACGTCTTATTGTGCTTGTTGCTTTTCTGCTGCACGAAGGCTGTTGGCTAAACGGTCCAATACACCATTGATGTATTTGTGACTGTCTGCACCGCCAAAGTGTTTTGCAAGCTCAATCGCTTCATCTAAAACCACGCGATACGGGATTTCAAGATGTTCTTTCAATTCGTAAGCACCCAAACGCAGTGTTGCAAGTTCAACACCGTCTAAGGCTTCGATTTGGCGATCCAGCACAGGAATAAGAAGCGCATCCAAAGCTTCATGATTGGCAACCACTTGAGTCAGCAATTCATGATAATAGCTGAGGTCCACTTTATGCATGGCATTTTCAACACGCGTACGTGCTTCAATTTCATGCACTGGGTTGCGGCTCATTTGCCATTCATAAATGCCTTGTACAGCAAAACGACGTGCTTTACGTTTTGCAGCATAAGCGGCTTGGAGTGTTTGCGACATGCTTTAAATAGCCTTTAACAAGTTAACCATTTCAATTGCAGTAAGAGCAGCTTCGCCACCTTTATTACCTGCTTTTGTTCCAGAGCGTTCAATCGCTTGTTCAATGCTGTCCGTAGTCAATACACCATTAATCACTGGTAAACCCGTGTCTAAGCCGACAACGCCTAAACCTTTGGCACATTCACCTGCAACAAAGTCGAAGTGAGGCGTGCTACCACGAATCACAGCGCCTAGCGCGATGATGGCATCAAAACGATCAGAAGCTGCTAATTTTTTTGCAACCACTGGAAGTTCCCATGCGCCTGGTGCATGAACAACAGTAATATTATCCTCTGATACACCATGACGTTTCAATGTATCAATTGCACCTTCGAGTAGATGTTCCACTACAAAGCTATTGAAACGACCAACTAAAATCGCGTAACGGCCTTCGCTCGCGAGATGTAACATACCTTCAATTCGGCGAATCGCCATAGCAACCTCGATTATTTCGTTAATGTTTGTTGAGCAGTGACATATTCCACCACTTCAAGATTAAAACCTGATAATGCGTTGAAACGTAGCGGCGAACTGAGCAGCTTCATTTTTTCAACACCTAAATCACGTAAAATTTGTGCGCCAACGCCAATGGTTTGGTATTGCTGTGACAATGCTGCACTGGATTTGGTTTTCTTCGGTGCCGTCAGACTGTCGAGGGCAGGACCCAAATCTTGCAAATGACGTTGACCAATCCACACCAGTACACCGCGATCACTTTGCGCGATTTCTTTTAACGCACGATCCAAGTTCCACGCAGGTTCACCATCTTGCTTGTTCAGTTTCAGCAAGTCGCGCGTTGGATTAAAACCGTGTACGCGAACGGTGGTAATACCGTCTTTCGGCTCACCTTTGACCAAAGCCAAATGAATATCTGGGTTACCAATTTCACGGTAACGATAGAGCTCAAATGTGCCGTATTCGGTGTCGATGCTTTCTTGACCAAGACGCTCGACCGTTTGTTCATTGGTCATGCGGTAATGGATCAGGTCGGCAATGGTCCCCATTTTAAGACCATGCTTTTCTGCAAAAATTTCTAAATCTGGTCGACGCGCCATGGTGCCGTCTTCTTTAATGATTTCACAAATCACAGAAGCGGGTTCTAAACCCGCAATACGCGCAAGGTCACAGCCTGCTTCGGTATGTCCCGCACGGTGCAATACACCACCCGGTTGTGCCATCAAGGGGAAGATATGCCCTGGCTGTACAATATCGCTGGGTTTGGCATGTGCCGCGACCGCAGTTTGAATGGTATGCGCACGTTCTGCCGCAGAAATACCTGTGGTAATGCCTTCTGCTGCTTCAATCGAGAGGGTGAAGTTGGTGGCATGCTGCGCACCATTGGCATCCACCATTAAAGGCAAATTCAATTGCTGACAACGCTCACGACTTAAAGTGAGGCATACTAAACCGCGGGCATGCGTAATCATGAAGTTAATGTCTTCTGGACGGACATGCGTTGCTGCAATGACTAAGTCACCTTCATTTTCACGGTCTTCATCATCCATCAGGATGACCATTTTCCCTGCACGGATATCTGCTACAAGCTCTTCAACAGTATTGAGCGGCATCAATCTTCACCTTTCTATTCGTCTGCAAATCACTCAGGAATTTGCATTTTTGATTGTGGCATAGTCTAACGCTTTTTTAGACAGTTTGCCTATGCTTTTACTTTTCTGTACGTGAATTGTTATACACAGCCACGCACGACTTTAAAAGAGTTGAGCCACTTAAAAATGATCAAACGGTTAAACTCGCGGGGTCAAAATGGGCGGATCTTGGAAAAGTTTTCACACATAACTCAGCTTTTCATCAGTTTTACACTTCTGGGTCCGCTGGCGCATCGTGTTGACCCCTGCCAAAAGCGATTAGGCTTTATAGGTCGAGAGCAAAATACTGGTTTCAGTATTGTAAATGCCTGAAATGGTTCGAATCCGTTCAAGGGTTTTATCAAAACTTTCTAAGCTGTCCGACTTCAGCTCTACCAGCAAATCCCACTTGCCATTGGTGGTATGCAAAGTATGTACCGCAGGATCAATGCGGAGTTCTTTCACCACCGCACTGGTCTTGGTGCCTTCTACCATAATGTTCATCCATGCGCGGATGGTGTTTTTTTCACTGCCCGGTTTGAGGCGGACGGTATAACCGGTAATGATGCCGCTGGATTCCAAATATTCGATGCGTTTTTGCACCGTGTTACGGGAAACACGCACCTTATTGGCGATATCGGTAATCGACATGCGGGCGTTATCCCGCAGTAAACCGAGGATTTGACTGTCCGTATCATTCACTTTGATTTTTCCTTTAAGCGTTTTGCTAAAATTTATTGCATTTTAATCAAAATTACAACTTTTTGGATTCGTTTTGATTTTTCATACTATGCGTACTGGGTAACACTCCAGTTGGAACTACACCGAGCTGAGGCGGTGTCCAATAGATGGAGTGTTTCCTACTTTTAATGGATTGGATCAACCAAATTCTCAGAGGATAAATCAATGTCTTTGTCGTATGAAATGGAAAACAGTGGCGCATGGCAAACCTACCTTGCTCAGATTAATCGTGTCGCACCTTACCTTGAAGAAGACTTAATCCCTTTTATCAATACATTAAAGCGTCCAAAGCGTGCGCTCATTGTTGATGTGCCAATCGTGATGGACGATGGTTCTATTCAGCATTTCGAAGGTTACCGTGTTCAGCACAACTTGTCGCGCGGACCAGGCAAGGGCGGTATTCGTTACCATCCAGATGTTGAACTGAATGAAGTGATGGCGCTCTCAGCGTGGATGACCATCAAAACTGCAGTATTAAATTTACCTTATGGCGGTGCCAAAGGTGGTATTCGTGTTGATCCGCGTAAATTGTCTCCGCGTGAGCTTGAGCGTTTAACACGTCGTTTTACCAGCGAAATTAGCCCGATCATCGGTCCACAAAATGATATTCCTGCACCAGACGTAGGCACCAATGCCGACATTATGGGCTGGATGATGGATACCTATTCAAGCATCAAAGGTCATACCGTAACAGGTGTGGTGACTGGTAAGCCAGTTCATTTAGGTGGCTCTTTGGGTCGTGTCCGTGCAACTGGTCGTGGTGTATTTGTGACGGGTCTGGAAGTTGCCAAGAAAATCAACTTGCCACTTGAAGGCAGCCGTGTCGCAGTTCAAGGTTTTGGTAACGTGGGTAGCGAAGCCGCTTACTTGTTCCAAAAAGCCAATTCGAAAGTGGTGTGTGTACAAGACCATACTGGCACCATCTTTAACGAAAACGGTATCGATATTAAAGCATTACAAGATTACGTTGCGATTCACAAAGGGATTGCGGGTTATCCAGAAGCAAGCTTGATTGAAGATGACGCATTCTGGGCAGTAGAAATGGATATTTTAATCCCTGCTGCATTGGAAGGTCAGATCACCGTTGAACGTGCGCAAAAATTGACTGCGAAATTAATTTTGGAAGGTGCAAACGGTCCAACCTATCCAGAAGCAGAAGACATTCTTTTACAACGTCAAATCATGATCGTGCCAGACGTACTGTGTAACGCTGGTGGTGTAACCGTAAGTTACTTCGAATGGGTTCAGGACATGGCGAGCTATTTCTGGACTGAAGAAGAAATTAACGAGCGTTTAGACAAGCTCATGATCAAAGCGGTTGAAGACGTTTGGTATAAAGCCGACGAAAAAGACTGCAGCTTGCGTACCGCAGCGTACATCTTGGCGTGTGAACGCATTTTGAAAGCACGTAAAGAGCGCGGAATTTTCCCGGGTTAAGGGGAAATTTCACGCTGCTGAAGTGTGAACTGAAGAAACATTAACGTCAGATTTATTAAGGAAGAACATACCATGAACCAGAATAACCAACCAAGTCGCCAAGATTTTAATCAGTATATGGTGCCTGTTTTTGCACCCGCTCAATTTATTCCTGTGCGCGGTGAAGGTTCTCGTTTATGGGATCAGCAAGGTAAAGAATATATCGATTTTGCAGGTGGTATTGCGGTAAATGCGCTTGGGCACGCACATCCAGTTGCGGTCAAAGCCTTGGTCGAACAGGGTCAGAAGTTATGGCATATCGGTAACGGCTATACCAATGAACCTGTACTGAACCTTGCAAAACAATTGGTTGACAGTACTTTTGCCGATAAAGTGTTCTTCTGTAACTCTGGTGCAGAAGCCAATGAAGCGGCTTTGAAACTTGCGCGCAAAGTGGGCCTACTTTCAGGCTCTGCGCGCAAGAACAAGATTATTGCATTTAAAAATGCCTTCCACGGTCGTACCTTATTTACGGTATCGGCGGGTGGTCAACCGAAATATTCACAAGACTTTGCGCCACTGCCAGAAGGCATTCAGCATCTTCCATTCAATGATTTGGACGCAGCACGTGCAGCGATTGATGCGGACACTTGTGCGGTAATTGTTGAGCCGATTCAAGGTGAAGGTGGTGTGATCACAGCAAAACCTGAATTCCTAAAAGGCTTGCGTGAATTGTGTGATCAACACGGTGCAGTGCTGATTTTTGATGAAGTGCAAACTGGTGTGGGTCGTACAGGGGCGTTATATGCCTATATGAACACTGAAGTGACGCCAGACATTTTAACCACAGCCAAAGCACTCGGTGGTGGTTTCCCAATCGGTGCCATGATTACCACAGATAAATACGCCAATATGTATGCGGTGGGTGATCACGGTACAACTTATGGCGGGAACCCATTGGCCTCTGCTGTTGCCAATGCCGTGTTTGGTTTCATCAATACCCCAGAAGTGTTGAATGGTGTACGTACCCGTGCGCAAATTTTTGCAGATGGCTTAAACCGTTTAAATGAACGTTTTGGCCTGTTTGAAGAAGTTCGTGGTCAAGGTTTATTGATTGGTTGCGTACTCAAAGCGGAATATGCAGGTAAAGCCAAAGACATCGTGACCCTTGCAGGTGAAGAAGGTCTATTGGCACTGGTTGCAGGTCCAAACGTGGTTCGTTTCACCCCATCTTTAATTATTCCTGAAGCAGATATCGAAGCAGGTCTACAACGTTTCGAGCGTGCTCTCGCACGTTTTGTTGGCGCGTGATAGGCGGCCACTGCTGATGATGATTGTTAGACATGCAGAGCTTCGAGATCTAGATGATATCTTCATTCTGGCAGGGAAGTCGGGCGTTGGCCTGACTTCTTTACCGCAGAATAAAGAGATCTTATCGGCTCGAATTGCACGCACACAAAAGACTTTACAAGGTCAAGCTGCGCCAAGTGAGCAAGGTTATTTATTTGTTTTGGAAGATACGCAAGAGCAGCGTGTAGTGGGCGTGAGTGCCATTGAAGTTGCTGTGGGTCTGACCGAACCATTTTATAACTTTCATGTGGGCAAGCAAGTCCATGCCTCACAGGCTCTGAATGTTTATAAAGCTCTAGATACGCTGTTTTTAAGTAATGACCTGACGGGTTGTAGCGAACTCTGCACGCTGTTTTTAGATCCAGATTACCGCAAAGACCAGAACGGGAAATTGCTGTCCAAAATTCGTTTTCTGTTTATCGCAGCTTTCCAGCAGGCGTTTCAAAACACCCTGATTGCGGAAATGCGCGGTTATTCAGATGAAATGGGTCGATCACCGTTTTGGGATGCGTTGGGCAATCACTTCTTCAATATGGATTTTTCCACTGCGGACTATCTCAGTGGTATTGGGCAAAAAGTCTTTATTGCGGAATTGATGCCACGCTTCCCTGTTTATACCGATTTACTGCCTTTGGCAGCACAGCAAGTGATTGCGCAACTTCATCCACATACCGTTCCAGCCGCTCGCGTGTTGGAATCGGAAGGTCTGCGCTATCAAGGTTATGTCGATATTTTTGATGCAGGTCCAACGCTAGAAGCCGAAGTGAAAAACTTACGCGCGGTGAAAGATAGTCGTACCTGTGCCGTGAAAATCGTGCCGAACTTGCCAGAAGCGACGGGTCGCTATTTGGTGGCGAATGATCGTTATCTCGATTATCGCGCCATCTTAATCCAACATGCTGCTAATGCAGACAGTTTAAGTTTAACGGCTGAACAAGCCTATGCCCTTGGCGTACAAGCTGGGCAAAGTATTCGTATGTTGCCTTTAGACAAAGCGGAGCAAAAATAATGTCACAAGGAAATTTATATATTAATGGGACATGGTCTCCAGCGCAGGGTGCAGCATGGAACAAACTTGATCCTGTTTCTCAAGAAGTGATTTGGCAAGGTGCGGAAACGACTGCGGCTCAAGTTGAGCAAGCTTGTCAGTCCGCGCGTGCAGCCTTTGCTGCGTGGGCGCGTCGTCCACTTGCAGAGCGTATTGAAGTGATTCACCGCTTTGCCAGCTTGTTAGAACAAAATAAACAACAGTTAGCGACCGTGATCAGTCGTGAAACCAGCAAACCGATTTGGGAAACCCTGACTGAAGTGCAGTCGATGATTGCCAAAGTCGCAATTTCAATTCGTGCTTACCATGAACGTACGGGCGAAAGCATCACCGAAATGGCTGATGGTGCTGCATCTTTACGTCACCGTCCACATGGGGTATTGGCTGTATTCGGTCCCTATAACTTCCCGGGTCACTTGCCGAATGGTCACATTGTGCCAGCACTGATTGCAGGCAATACCATTGTGTTCAAACCAAGTGAACTGACGCCGTGGACTGCGGAAGAAACCGTGAAGTTATGGCATGAAGCAGGCTTACCCGCAGGCGTCTTGAACTTGGTACAAGGTGGTCGCAGTACTGGTGAAGCCTTGGCGCAATCACATGAGATTGATGGCTTGCTGTTCACGGGGAGTGCCAATACTGGTTACCACTTGCATAAGCAATTGGCAGGCGCGCCAGAAAAAATTCTTGCGTTAGAAATGGGCGGCAACAATGCATTAATTATCGATGAAATTACCGATATTGATGCGGTGGTGAACTTAACCATTCAATCTGCCTTTATTTCGGCAGGGCAGCGTTGTACTTGTGCTCGCCGTTTGATTATCAAAAATGGTGCTGCAGGCGATGCTTTCATTGAACGTCTGGTTGAAGTAAGTCGTAACTTGGTGGTGGGTCAGTGGGATGCACAGCCACAACCGTTCATGGGTGGTGTGATTTCATTACAGGCTGCACAGCAGATTTTACAGGCACAACAACGTTTGGTGGATTTGGGCGCTGAGGTGTTATTGCCTGTGACCCAAGCCGATCCAAACAGCAGCTTGTTAAGCCCAGGTCTTTTAGAAGTGACCAAGGTTAACAATGTACCAGACGAAGAATATTTTGGTCCATTGAGCTGTATCTATCGTTATGACCATTTTGATGACGCGTTACGTCTTGCCAATGCAACACGTTTTGGCTTGTCGGTGGGTCTGATTTCTCCAGATCGCGAATTGTTCGAACGCTTATTGATTGAAGCACGTGCAGGCATTGTGAACTGGAACAAACCATTAACAGGTGCTTCGAGTGCCGCGCCGTTTGGTGGTGTGGGTGCATCGGGTAACCATCGTGCCAGCGCGTTCTATGCGGCAGATTATTGCGCATGGCCAATGGCATCGCTAGAAAGTCAGCAGGTAAGTCTACCTGAAAAATTATCGCCAGGCATTGTGCTGTAGTCGACGGAAAGGGAGTTTAGAAATGTCAGGCTATGAAATTAATTTTGATGGTTTAGTTGGTCCAACGCATCACTATGCAGGATTGTCATTCGGGAACGAAGCATCGACTAAAAACCGTAACAATGTATCGAATCCGAAGTTGGCAGCCAAACAAGGTCTGTTAAAGATGAAAGCTTTGGCAGATATGGGCTTGAAGCAAGGTGTATTTGCACCACAAGAACGCCCGCATGTGCCAACTTTACGTCAATTGGGTTTCCGTGGTGATGATCACAGCGTCATTGAACAAGCAATGCGCACCTCACCAGAGTTGTTGTCTGCGCTAAGTTCAGCTTCATGCATGTGGACAGCCAATGCAGCCACCGTTTCACCGTCAGCAGACAGCGCAGATGGTCGCGTGCATTTTACTGCGGCAAACTTGAACAACAAATTCCACCGTTCAATTGAGCATGAAACCACATCACGCGTGATGGCTGCGATGTTTAATGATGAGCGTCACTTTGCGCATCATGAAGCCTTGCCGCCAGTGACCTTATTTGGTGATGAAGGTGCGGCGAACCATAACCGTTTAGGCGGTGCTTATGATCAAGCCAGCGTTCAAGTGTTTGTGTATGGTCAGCAATTCATGGGTGGTGGTGTAGGTCCAAAACGCTATCCTGCTCGTCAATCGCTCGAGGCGAGTGAAGCAGTGGCGCGTTTACATCAGTTGAAAGCCGAACAAACTGTGTTTGTACAACAGCATCCAGATGTGATTGACCAAGGCGTGTTCCACAACGACGTAATTGCGGTAAGTAACCAAAACGTGTTGTTCCATCATCAACATGCCTTCTTGAACCAATCTGCAGCTTTGGCTGAAATTCGCGAAAAAATGGCGCGTTTGGGTCAAGAGTTTGTGTCCATTGAAGTACCTGATCAGCGTGTTTCAGTGAAAGATGCGGTGAATACTTATTTATTCAATAGTCAATTGCTCACGCGTGCCGATGGCGGTATGAGCATTGTGGTGCCTGAAGAATCCCGTCAAAACCAAGCGGTATGGAGCTACTTGAACGACATGATTCAAATGGGTACCCCAATTGATGACATTAAAGTCTTCGACCTACGTGAAAGTATGCGTAACGGTGGCGGTCCTGCATGTTTACGTTTACGTGTTGCAGTGAACGAAGCAGAGCTGAAGGCGATTAATCCGAATCTGTTCATGAATGATGCTTTGTTTACTCGCTTAAATGCATGGGTAGATCAGCATTACCGTGATGAATTAGCGCAACAAGATTTGGCAGATCCGCACCTATTGATCGAAAGCCGTACAGCCTTAGATGAATTGACGCAAATCTTGGGCTTAGGCTCGGTGTATCACTTCCAACGTTAATCAGCAGGCAGGGACAGCAGATGATGGATTTTTTAAAAAGTGTTTTAGAGCAAAAAGTACCGACCTCAACTCGAGGGGTACAGGATGACTTTAGCTGGGAATGGCTGGCTGAAGGCGTACTATCTTTTACGCCAAAACAGGATTATGAAAAAGCCATCGTGTTGTCTGCAGGTGTGCATGGCAATGAAACTGCGCCGATCGAGTTATTGGCGCAGCTCAGTCAGGATATTTTTACAGGTGTATTACCACTCAAGGTCAAATTGTTGTTGATCTTGGGTAATCCTGTCGCGATTCGTTCAGGTCAACGCTATGTTGAAAATGACATGAATCGCATGTTCTGCGGGGCACATCAGCAATTTGCAGAGACTTTTGAAGCGCAGCGTGTGGCAGAGCTGGAACAGTTAGTGGCTGATTTTTATCGATCATGTCCAGAACAGGTCAAGCGCTATCACTATGATTTACATACGGCAATTCGTCCGTCTTTGCTTCCAACTTTCGCCTTATTCCCTTATCAAACCCATTGTTATGATGCGGTGATGCTGGACTGCTTAAGTGCAGCGGAACTGGATGCCTTGGTGTATCACAATGCCGCAGGGCGAACCTTTACCCACTATACCAGCTCAAGATTTCAGGCAGCGAGTTCAACCCTTGAACTCGGTCATGCCAAACCTTTTGGTCAAAATGATTTATCGGCTTTTACAGCGATTGATCAAGTGTTGCGCGCGGTCGTGACAGAACAGGCATTACCTGTACGTCAAAAGCACGCAATCAAAAACTTTCGTGTCGTCGATTCGATTATCAAAACTGAAGATGACTTTCAGCTCAATCTTGCTGATTCTGCCCCAAATTTTTCAACGTTCCAATCTGATGCAGTTATTGCACTACAACAGGGTAAACCCTATGTAATTGCACCAGAACAGGTCTGGATTTTATTTCCAAATACCCAAGTGAAAAAGGGCTTAAGAGCAGGTTTGATATTAACTGAGCTTCGTGCGTGATTATTCGTGTCGATTTATTAAATATGATGATGGTGGTTTATCGAACTTAAATCGTTAAATTAATTTTCAATGGAATTGAATATATGGATATTGTAAAAAATATTAATTCAATATTGACATCCAGTGATTATAAGTCCGCTTGTAGTCACTGGATAAACTCGTTTCGTGTTTTTGTTAAGCTATTGTTTTTCAATATAAAATTAATTAAATTGGCATAGCTTTTGCAATCTGTGTTGTGATTATTTGGTTGCTGTGATTGAAGTGTAAAAACAGGGCTAAATAATAAAATTAATGTTATTGAAAGATAATATGTAGCTTAATTTTGGACTGTAATGAAATAACGGACTTATTTTATTTTAGTCCCATATTTACACCCGATTTGGGCTGTAAATTGGAGTAAAAAACATGATGAATGGAAAAAAACTCACTCAGTCAAATGAACCGTTAGAGGGCGATTTACTGGGCGGACATCATTACGACTCAGCTGGAGAAGAACAACTCGATCGTTCTCTCAGTAATCGCCATATTCAAATGATTGCGATTGGCGGAGCCATCGGAACAGGTCTATTTATGGGTTCGGGGCAAACCATTGCCAATTCTGGAACCTCAGTCATTTTGACTTATATGATCGTTGGCTTTGTCTTGTTTTTTGTCATGCGTGCCATGGGCGAGTTGCTGCTTTCCAACACCAACTATAAGTCATTTGTGGATTTTGCGACGGATTATTTAGGTCCTTGGGCAGGTTACTTTTTGGGCTGGACCTACTGGCTCAGTTGGATCATTACAGCCATTGCCGATATTATCGCGATCGGTGGATATCTGCAGTTCTGGTATCCCGATTTACCAGTATGGTTACCTGCTTTGGCCACGATCACGGTTTTGACTGTACTGAACTTACTGACCGTGAAAATGTTTGGTGAAACCGAGTTTTGGTTTGCCATGATCAAGATTGTAGCGATTATTGCCTTTTTAATCTTGGGCGTGAGCTTGGTGGTGATGGGCTTTGTATCACCCAATGGAGTCAAGGCATCTTTCTCGCATATCACTGATCCTGATGCGTTTTTACCGCATGGTGTGACAGGTTTCTTGGCAGGTTTCCAAATGGCGGTGTTTGCTTTCTTGGGTATTGAATTGGTCGGTACTACTGCAGCAGAAACCAAAAACCCAGAAAAATCATTACCTAAAGCCATTAATTCAATTCCTTGGCGCATTCTGTTGTTCTATGTGGGTGCTTTATTGGTCATCATTTCCGTGACTTCATGGCATCAAGTTGACCCAGGTAAAAGTCCATTTGTGGCGATGTTCCAACTGGTTGGGCTTACAGCAGCTGCTGCTGTGGTGAACTTTGTTGTGGTGACGTCGGCAATGTCTTCGGCAAACAGCGGTATCTTTGCTACCAGTCGTATGCTGTATGGCTTGGCGGTTGAAAAAGATGCACCGCAACGCTTTAGAACCTTGTCTAAAGGTAAAGTGCCTGTACAAGCGCTGTTGTGTTCGATGATTTGCGTCTTTATCGGTACGCTGATTCTGTTTGTTACGCCAAATGTCATGTCTGCCTTTAATATTGTGACGGCATTGACCTCAATTTTGACTGTATTTGCCTTTGGTATGATCCTCGCATCGTATCTGGCTTATCGTAAAAAGCGTCCTGACTTGCATGCGCAGTCTGTTTATAAAATGCCTGCGGGTATTTTTATGAGCTGGTTTGGTATCGCATTTATGGTGTTTGTGGTTGCGATTTTATGTCTCGATCATGATACGCGTATTTCACTGTTTGTTTCACCACTTTGGTTTATCGGTTTATGGATTGCTTACAAGCGTCGTAAACGTCAAGACAGCGAACGCACTTGGATTTTAGAGCATGGTCGTCGCATTGATCATGATGAAGTATCAGAAAATAATTAATGACGCATGAGAGAGGGAATTTCCCCTCTCTTTTTTTATAACGACGAAGAGGGATTTGTCTTGAAAAAAGTAACATTATTGGCATGTATGTTGGGGGCGGGGCTGCTAAATATGAGCAGTACCATGGCTGCACCGATGTTGACATCACAGATTTCAGCAATTCAGGTAGCGGCACCACAAGCCAATGCTTGGGTGGAAATTAATGTGCAGGCCTTTGAGCAAAACATTCAAACTTTGCAGCAGCAATTGCAGGATAAAAGCCAAATTTGTGCAGTGATGAAAGCCGATGCCTATGGACATGGTATTCAGTTGCTAATGCCAAGCATTATCAAGCTGAATGTGCCCTGTGTGGGCATCACCAGTAATGCGGAAGCAGCGATGGTACGCCAATCAGGTTATCAAGGTCGCATTTTAAGATTGCGTGCAGCAACCGATCAGGAAATTAAAAATGCAGCTTCACTCAAGATGGAAGAATTGTTCGGCAACTATGAGCAAGCGCAGCGCATTTCCGCTTGGGCAAAACAGCAAGGCATAACGGTTGCCTATCATCTGGGCTTGAATGCTGGCGGTATGGATCGTAATGGTTTGGAGCTGAACACCGAGCAAGGCAAGCAGCAAGCGTTAAACATGACCAAATTACCGAACCTGAAACTGGTCGGCATCATGACGCACTATGCAGTGGAAGATGAAAAATATGTGCGTGAGCATTTGGCGGTTTTTAATCAGCAAACCGATTGGTTGATTAAAAAAGCTAAACTCAAGCGTGAAGCCTTGACCTTGCATACTGCTAATTCATTTGCCACGTTAACCGTGCCAGAGTCGCATTTAGATATGGTGCGTGCGGGTGGTGTGATTTATGGCGACAGTATTCCGGATCGTGTCGAATATAAAAAGTTGATGACCTTTAAAACCCAAGTCGCAACAGTGAATGCCTATTTAAAAGGTACCACGGTTGGCTATGACCAGACTTATACCTTAAAGCGTGATTCGTTGTTGGCGAACTTACCAATGGGCTATTCAGATGGCTACCGTCGTGCATTTAGTAATAAAGCCTATGTCCTGATTCGCGGTCATAAAGTCCCTGTCGTGGGTCGTACTTCCATGAATACCACCATGGTGGATGTCACTGATTTCCCTGATATTCGTGCCAGCGATGAAGTGGTCTTGTTTGGTCAACAAGGCAATGAAACTGTAAAACAAAGTGATTTGGAAGACTACAATGGTGCGCTGCTTGCAGACGTATACACCATGTGGGGCAACTCGAATCCTAAAATTGCCGTACGATAAATTCACCGTTACCGCAATACGTTAAGAAATAAATACCCCATACTTGAGTCATCAGGCATGGGGTATTTTTTATGCGTATCTAGAGGGTCAGTTGATGATTCATCAAGGTTTAGTATTGATAGTTGATGGTCAGTTGATAGGCTTCACCTTCAGGACGGTTTTTCACATCAAATTCATAGATCCCGCGTAGTGATGCAGAAAGTCCTGTGCTTTGGCTGAGTTTTTTGTCATAGGTCAAAATTGGACCAGCACCTAAAGCACGACCTTGGAAGCCATTCAGGCGGTCTGCCAGACGACCATCATCATCAGTGGTTTGTTCAATCCAGCCAAACACTGCACCCACGCCAAAACCATCACTTCCCAGATCACCAAAGCGTTTTAAACCGAGGACGTCAAGGCGAAAAATATCGCCACTGGTATAATCGGTGGCATCGTTTTTGGTGTACATTTCATAGGCCATATTGCTGCTGAATTCCGCATTGATGCTAGGGAAAATGTGAGTGTAGGCAAAGTTAGGAATAAAGGTCCAGGTATTTTGCCCAGCATTGCTGAGTCGATCCGTATCATAGCTGCCTGTCGGTGCATAAATGGAAACACCAAACAGGGCGTGCGTAGTTGGGCTAAAGTGATAGTTCATCATTAGTGGTGAAAATATGGCATCCCCGATTTTGGTCGAGTCATCACTACGGTTTAAATTATTCACATAGGCATTGATATCGGTATATTGCACAGGAATGCCGACTGTGGTTGCTAAGCTCCATTTGTCATGGGTATTCCACACAAAAATCCCGTTAATGAGATTGTAAGAGACTTTATAGTCTAGCCCTGCCGAAATTTGTCCTGAGATCGGGGCATTGCGCGAGGCTTCAATGTTGCCATCATAGTAAATGCTGGAAACGGTGAGTACGCCGCCTTCTTGAATCGGCAAAATACCATTCATGGGTTGTACTTGCATGCCCGTAATTGGACGTCCAATACCGCCTTCAGTCGCGAAAATCTGTTGGGTAGAGCAGAGTGTGAGGAGAATACCGAGTGCGTGTTTGTAGTTCATGTGATGGGGTCCTTATTTGTAAGTTAGCTGGACAGTTTTATTGTTATGGCTATTTTTTAAACTTATTGTGACATGTATACATCAGAATGCTTTGCTCGTCCAACCCACATTTCAATTTACGATTGAAGCAAGATTGGGAGCGCGAGTTGAGAATTTAGAACAGGTAGTGAGATCCATCATCTAGAATTTCTAAATGGGAATAACTTTATGGAGGGCGGGTATTATGAGCTTTAAGCGTTGTAGGAGGGTATGGTGAAATTTTTATTGTACAAATAAAAAAGCCCTAATCTTTCGACTAGGGCTTTTTTGAATCTGGAGCGGGAAACGAGACTCGAACTCGCGACCCCAACCTTGGCAAGGTCACCGAGATTTATTACATTAAGTGATACTAATTGTAAGTGTATGATTTAAAATGGAGTATATGAATTTTTATGAGGTAAAATTTTAATCGATTTAGATCATTTCATGTTGTTTTGGTCACTTTATTTTAGATTTTTTATTTTATAAAAGTCACCTAGATTTTTGGTTTCAATAAATTTAATTTACGATAAAAATTTATCATATGGTAAAAAATTATATATCAGCAAGTTCTTCTCTTAATATTAAAAAATGGCTTTATTTGCATAGGAGAAAAATTGTGGACTCAAATTTCTATTTTCAGCAGTGTCATAAAAAAAGCCTAATCTTGGTAAGACTAGGCTATAAACTTTAAATTTTTTCATTGGTAGCGGGAGCTGGATTTGAACCAACGACCTTCGGGTTATGAGCCCGACGAGCTACCAGACTGCTCCATCCCGCATCAACGAGTTAGCTTTATACGCTTTCACAACTAGTAATGCAAACCCTTATTAGCAAATAGTCAGTTTCAGAGGCAATTAGATGACTGGACTGCTCCCAGCAGTATCCTAGACACGAGACAGCCTCATTTTGAAGCTGCCTCAAAGGCTTCTGGACTCATCCCATCGAGATGCGAATGACGCCTGATTCGATTGTAAAACATCTCGATGTAATCAAACACATCTGCACGAGCCATTTCTCGTGTTTTGTAGATCCTCTTTTTAATTCTTTCCTTCTTTAAGCTGCTAAAAAAGGATTCAGCAACGGCATTATCCCATGAGCAGTATACTGCGCAAGGCTCCTACGGCTCATGCTGGGTATTAAGTTATGTTTCTGACAGAATTTCTGCCAGTCTCTACTGCTGTATTGGGAGCCTTGGTCAGAGTGTATGATCACAGGTTCATTTGGCCTACGTCGCCATACCGCCATAAGAAGTGCATCCAAAACGATATCCTTGGCAAGCGTAGGTTTCATTGACCAACCGATGACTTTTCTCGAATATAAATCAAGAACCACAGCCAGATATAACCAGCCTTGCCATGTGCGAATGTAAGTTATATCAGTCACCCAAGAAGTATCAGGTGTGTTTACAATAAACTCTCGATTTAAATGGTTAGGTAGCACAATCTGAGGACGACCACGACCATAGCTTTTATGTTTCTTATATCCTCGAACAGCGGCAATACCATTGTTCTTCATGATCTTCAGCACACGATTGGGCCCGCAGCTTTCACCCAATTCTTTTAGATCTAGCGTAATGCGACGATAACCATAGATGCCATAGCTGGCATCATAAGAAGAACGGATGAGCTGTAATAACCGCTTATCTTCAATAGTCCTGCCTGATTCGGGTTCATGCAACCAGGCATAGTAACCAGCACGAGCGATCTTAAGGACCCGACACATCGTTTTAATCTTAAATTGATGGCTGTATTCCAGGATAAACTGATACTTTACTCGGGCAGGCTTGCAAAGTACCTTGCGGCCTTTTTTAGAATATCCCGTTCCTCTTCAGTCTGTTTAAGCTGACTTTTAAGACGTAGGATTTCTTTCTTTGCTTCGAGTAGTTCATGTTCATCAGAGTTGTTACGTAAAGGCTGTAGCGCCTTTAGCCATTTATAAATGCTGTGTTGTGATACGCCTAAACGTTCTGCTACATCAGTGACAGAATATCCACGTTCGGTAATCAATTTAACAGCTTCATCTTTAAATTCTGGGGTATATCTTTGTCCACTCATAAGGTTCTCTCCTATGCAAAAAGAATAGACGAAATTTGTCTAGGAGAGTGGTGGCAGTCCAACCTAACTAAAAGGTGTCTACAAAATCGGTGGCTATTCAACCAATAGTAGCCTGTTTACCTTTTTTTGAAATATTGATAGATGCTCCTGATTTTCCAATGGTTACACTATTGAGCCCATTTTTAGAAATATTCAGCTTAATACCTGGAAGGATTTTGATGCTTTTTTTAAATCGTAAAGACATTTTTTCATCTAATAAAGACTAACTTTTAATGATGTTATTCTATCGTAAAATATTCAACAATTTGTACATCTTATAATACTCTTTAAAGCTTTAATACAACTTGATAAGGTAATCCTCCCATAAATAACCGAAGTTAAAAGTAGAGGTTAAGCAGCCATTAGAGGAGATTACCTTTAAAGCAAGATGTCGATATGAATATCTTCTAGTTGCAGCAGTATATTTCTATAGGTTTCGTAGTGTTCTGTTCCCTTACACACGAAGAAAACGTGTTCTACAGTTCTATAGGTAGGTAAGGTTGATAAAACTGTTCCTATGGCAATTTCAGCAGCGAGTTGTGGTGGAAAAGAATAAATACCCGTTGAAATATTGGGAAAAGATACGGTTTTTGCTTTGATTTCTTCAGCTCTAAGTAGTGCAGTACTATAGGCATCACAGAGCAGTTGAGGTTCATCCCGGGTTCCGTCTAACCATCGAGGACCTACTGCATGAATGACAAATTTCGCCGGTAGATCTCCAGCAATAGTCACCTCTGCAGAACCAGTTTTGCACCCACCTTTTTCTTTGTGAAGCTCGATACAGGCATTTTTCATCAAAACGCCTGCTTTTTTATGAATGACATAGTCAAGCCCACCACCACCTAACAGAGATTTATTGGCAGAATTAACCAAAGCATCTACCGGTAGAGTGGTGATGTCGCCATGCAAAAGGCTGACTTTTTTCATTTTCATAGTATTAACGGTCAGAATCTTTAAAGGTTAAAAATGTCCTTTTCAATATAGATAGTAGTATATCTATTTTTCAGTTTAGGTCATTTAATACAGTATTATTTAAAAAAATTTCAATTACTTATACATTTATT